>DATAHG010000001.1:0-6014 GCA_036263295.1 Thermoanaerobaculia bacterium
TTTTCAGCTTGTTGTCACCGGGATTGCTCGGGTTTACCGTCAGCCGGAAGCTGCCTTCGAACACGCTGGTGTTGGCGCCGGTCTCGGTGAGCTGGACCGGCTCCTGGTCGGCGCCGTAGAGGCTCCGCACCGTGACCGAAACCTGATCGATCGAGCCGGCGTTGAAGTTGTCGCCGCGGCTGAACACCCGGACCCGGCCCGTGCCCGACTCCAGCAGCTCGTCCGTGACTCGCCCCGCCTCGTCGATGAAGATCACCGAGAGGGAATCGATCTGCGCCCGGTCGCCCGAGGCGGTCAGGCCGATTCCGTCGTTGTGGATGGCGTCGATCAGCTCGCCCGGGAAGGCCTGGAGTCGGCCGTCGCCCGTCGACACCGGCGAGTCGGCGTCCAGCGCCATGGAGCCTTCGAAGATCCCGCTGTCCTTGCTGGTTTCCTGGAGGTCGAGCAGCTCCTCGTCGCCGCCCTGGAGGCTGCGCAGGAACACCGAGGTATGGTCGAGCTGGTTCAGGCGGTCGCTGTTCTGGTGCTCGACCCGCACGTAGACCCGCGAGCCCGCCGCATAGGTTTCGGCCGGATTGCCGAAGGCGTCGATGAACCAGGTCCGCGAACCAATCAGACCGATGCTGGCGCTGACCGTTCCGGTGGGGCGGTTGTAGCTCGCCGTGAGCGTGTCGAATTCATGCGGCGGGCCCGGGTTCTCGCGCGTTTCGAGCGTGCCGTTGCCCGGATGGGCGAAGTCGAGCCGCAGTTGGATCGAGCCTTCCAGCACGCCGGTGTCCTCGCCGGTCTCGGTCAGGGTCAGGGTCTCGACATCGCCCGAGATCCCCGCCGAGATCTGCACCTGCATGCTGTCGATGCGGATCGAATCGAAAGCGACCGTGCGATCCATCACCCGCACGTAAGCCCGCGAGCCTTCGAGATAGGTCTCGGCCGGCCGCCCCTGGGCGTCCACGAACAGCAGCGCGCCGCCTCGCACCGTCGCCGTCGCGATCACCGGATCGGGCAGGTACAGTTGGAAATGCGTCGCCTGGATCTGCGCGCCGGCGTAGGTGGTGAGGGTGCCGTCGTTGGAGCTCGTTCCGTAGTACTCGTGGCTCCCGATCGAGCCTTCGAACACGCCGGAATTGAAGCCGGTCTCCTGAACGTAGACGTCTTCGGAATCGCCGCCCGAATTCAGGCGGACCGGGAACGAATCCTTCTGGAAAGGATCGTTGCGGTTCTGGTCCACCACCCGCAGGCGGATGTCCTCACGCGGCACATAGTGATCGGTCACCCGGCCGTAGGCGTCGAGGAAGTAGACCCGGGCGCCGACCATGTGGGCCACGGCGCTGTATGGGCCATAGCTCGCGGTCACCTGGTCGGCCAGGTAGGCCGGCGGGCCGCCGTTCGAGGTCTTCAGCTTGTCGTCCCCCGGATTGCTCGGGTTCACCGTCAGCCGGAAGCTGCCTTCGAACACGCTGGTGCTCGCGCCGGTCTCGGTGAGCTGGACCTGCTCCTGATCGGCGCCGTAGAGGCTCCGCACCGTGATCGAAAGCTGATCGACCGTGCCGGCGTTGACGTTGTCGCCGCGGCTGAACACCCGCACCCGGCCGGTGCCCGACTCCAGCAGCTCGCCGGTAGCCTTGCCCGCCTCGTCGATGAAGGTCACCGAAAGGTTATCGATCCGCGCCCGGTCGCCCGACGCGGTCAGGCCGATCCCGTCGTTGTGGATGGCGTCGATCAGCTCGCCCGGCAGAACCTGGAGGCGGCCGTCGCCCGACGACGGCGGCGAGCTGTCGTCGAGCGCCATGGAGCCTTCGAAGATGCCGCTGTCCTTGGTGGTCTCCTGGAGGTAGAGCAGCTCCTCGTCGCTCCCCGAGACGCTGCGCAGGACCACCAGGACCTGGTCGAAGAGGCCGGCCCGGTTGGCGTTCTGGTCCTCCACCTGCACATAGGCCCGGGAGCCCGACGCGTAGGCCTCGGCCGGATTGCCGAAGGCGTCGATGAAGAGGGTGCGCGAGCCGGTGAGAGTAATGCTGGCGCTCACCGGGCCGCCCGGCCGGTTGTAGCTCGCCGTCAAGGTGTCGAATTCGTGCGGCGGGCCCGGGTTCTCGCGCGTTTCGAGCGCGCCGTTGCCCGGATGGGCGAAGTCGAGCCGCAACGGGATCGAGCCTTCCAGCACGCCGGTCTCGACGCCCGTCTCGGTCAGGGTCAGGGTCTCGACATCGCCGGAGACCCCGGCCGAGATCTGCACCTGCAAGGTATCGGTACGAATGTCGTCGAAGGCGACCGTGCGATCCATCACCCGCACGTAAGCCCGCGAGCCTTCGAGGTAGGTCTCGGCCGGCCGCCCCTGCGCGTCCACGAACAGCAGCACGCCACCCCGCACCGTCGCCGTCGCGACCACCGGATCGGGCAGGTACAGTTGGAAATGCGTCGCCTGGATCTGCGAGCCGACGTAGGTGGTGAGGGTGCCGTCGTTGGAGCTCGTTCCGTAGTATTCGTGGGTCCCGATCGAGCCTTCGAACACGCCGGTGTCGAAGCCGGTCTCCTGGACGTAGACGTCTTCGGAGTCGCCGCCCGAATTGAGGCGGACCGGGAACGAATCCTTCTGGAAAGGATCGTTGCGGTTCTGGTCCACCACCCGCACGCGGACGGCCTCGCGCGGCACATAGTGATCGGTCACCCGGCCGTAGGCGTCGAGGAAGTAGACCCGGGCGCCGATCGTGTGCGCCACCGCGCTTTCCAGGCCGTAGGTCGCCGTCACCTGGTCGGCCCGGTATTCCGGCGGGCCGCTGTTGGCGGTCATCAGCTTGTTGTCGCCCGGGACGTATGAGCCCACGGTCAGCCGGAGGCTGCCTTCGAACACGCTGGTGTCGGGGCCGGTCTCGGTGAGCTGGACCGGCTCATGGTCGCCGCCGCCGTAGAGGCTCTCGACCGTGGCCGTGAGCTGCTCGGCGATTCCCGGGTTGAGGTTGTCGGCGCGGCTGAACACCCGGATCCGGGCGGTCCCCGACTCCAGCAGCTCATCCGTCGCGCGCCCCGCGTCGTCGATGAAGCTCACGGAATGGGAGGCGATCTGCGCCTGATCGGTCGATTCGGTGAATCCCATCCCCTCGGAGTGCCGGACCTCGATCGCGTCGCCCGCCATCGCCTGCAGACGGCTGTCCGAGATGCTGGACGAGGGATTGTCATCGATCGGCAGGGAGCCTTCGTAAATCCCGCTGTTCTTCGTCGTCTCCCAGAGATTGAAGACCTCCTCGTCCCCATTCTGGAGGTTGATCACCCTCACCTGGGCCTGATCGAACTGGCCCGGGCGGTTGGGGTTCTGGTCTTCCAACCGGATGTAGACCGCCGAGCCCGCGGCATAGCGGTCCGCCAGGTTCCCGAAAGCGTCGATGAACCAGAGGCGCGAGCCGATCAGGCCGACGCTCGCGGTAACCGGACCGTCAGGGCTGTTGTAGCTCACCGTCAGGGTATCGAAGGCGGCCGGGGGTCCGATGGTCTCGCGGGTCTGGAGCACGCCGTCGCCGGGCTGGGCAAAGTCGAGCCGCAGTTGGATCGAGCCCTCCAGCACGCCGGTGTCCTCGCCCGTCTCGGTCAGCGCCACGGTCTCGACATCCCCGGAGATCGCCGCCGAGACCTGCACCTGCGTGTGGTCGATGCGGATGTCGTCGAAAGCGATCGAACGGTCCTTCACCCGCACATAGGCGCGCGAGCCTTCCAGATAGACCTCGGCCGGACGGCCCTGCGTGTCGACGAACAGGGCCACGCCGCGCCGCACCGTCGCCACCGCCACGAGCGGATCGGGTTGGTAGAGCTGGAAGTAGGACGCCTGGATCTGCGTGCCGAGGTTGGTCGTGAGAGTCCCGTCGAAGGAGCTCGTGCCGTAGTAGGGATGAGTCCCCATCTCCCCCACGAAGACCCCGGTGTCGAAGCCGGTCTCCTGGACAATCAGGTCCTCGCTGTCGCCGCCCGCGGTCAGGCGGACCGGGAAAGAGTCCTTCTGGAGGGGATCGTTGCGTTCGGCGGCCGTCACCCGCAGGTGGACGGTCTCGCGCGGAATATAGTGATCGGTCACCCGGCCGAACTCGTCCAGAAAGTCCAGGCTCGCAGGCGCGGGTTGCGCGGCGGCCTGCCCCGGGCCGAAGACGGCGCCGACCAGGCACAGCAAGGCAGACAAAATGACAGAGCGATGAAGCATGAAAGCCCCCCAAAAGAAAACAGAGACTCGAAAGGCGGATCGATCCCGAAGGGGATCGCCCGCGGATCCAAGAACGACGGCTGCCGGGAGTGTCCGGGCCACCGGAAACATTTCTCGACGGACTGCTGAACGGTCGTAGAGTGCGCCAAGCATACCTAAACGGGACAGGATTCAGCAAACCAGATCGCTTCTCTGTCAGATGGATTTGCTGAAATAGCAGCATCCCGATATCGGGATCACCCGAGATCCGGCATCGCCTCCCGGCCGTCCGGGCTAGAATCGCGACCGCCGGCCCGGAGCCGGCTCTCAGGACGTTTTCAAGGAGCTTTCAGTGCAACCCGGAAGAGATCGACAGATGGTGACCGCCGCGCTGGCGCTGGGCTCGTTCCTGGCCGCCCTGGAGGCGACGGCGGTGGCCGCGGCGGTGCCGACGGCGGTGGGACAGATGGGCGGGGTCGCCCGCTTCAGTTGGGTCTTCTCCGCCTACCTCCTGACCTCGACGACCACGGTCCCCCTGTATGGCAAGCTGGCGGACCTGTACGGCCGGCGGCGCACCTATCACGCCGCCGTGGTCCTGTTCCTCCTCGGCTCCGCCCTGTCGGGCATGGCGCAGTCGCTGGAGCAGCTCATCGTGTTCCGCGCCATCCAGGGGCTCGGGGCGGGCGGCGTGATGCCGATCGCCACGACCCTGGTCGGCGACCTCTTCACCCTGGAGGAGCGCGGCCGGATGCAGGCCCTGTTCTCCTCGATCTGGGCGGCGTCGAGCCTGATCGGGCCGCTGCTCGGCGGCCTGATCACGGACGCGCTCTCCTGGCGCTGGATCTTTTACCTGAACGTGCCGTTCGGCATCGCCTCGTCGCTGATCCTGCAGCGCTATCTCAAGGAGGAGCCGGTGGGACGCCGGGAGCACCGGCTCGACATTCTGGGGACGGTCAGCCTGACGGTCGGCATCACCTTTCTCCTGCTCGCCCTGACGGAGGGTCCGGAGGTCTGGGGGTGGAGCGATCCGCGCACCCTCGCCTTCCTGGCGGGGACGGTGATCGCGCTGGCCGTCTTCTTCTGGCAGGAGCAGCGCGCCCCGGAGCCGATGCTCCCACTCGGCCTCTTCCGCAACCGGGTGATCTCGGTCTCCGGGGCGGGCAACACGGTGATCGGGGCGCTGCTGATGGCGATGACGGCCTATATCCCGATGTTCGGCCAGGGCGTCCTCGGCGGCTCGGCGACCGGCGCCGGGATCATCCTGGCGCCGGTCCTGATCGGCTGGCCGATCGCCTCGGTCATCGCCGCCCGGTCGCTGCTCAAGGTCAGCTACCGGACGATGACGCTCGCCGGCAGCTCCCTCCTGATCGTGGGGACGGTCCTCTTGGCCCGGGTGGACGCCGGCACCAGCCGCACCGAGGTGATGATCTCCATCTTCGTGATCGGCCTGGGCCTGGGGTTCTCCTCGATGCCCTACCTGATCGCGGTCCAGAACGCGGTGCCCTGGAACCTGCGGGGGGTCGCGACCAGCACGGTGCAGTTCTTCCGGACCATGGGCGGCGCCATCGGGGTCGCGGTGCTCGGCGCCCTGTTCAACGCCCGGCTCCAGGCCCGGGCGCCCGGGCTGGACGCCAACGAGATGCTGGATCCCGTGCTGCGCGCCAAGATCCCGCCCGACACCCTCCGCCAGCTCACGGGAGGCATGCTCTACGGGCTGCAGGGGATCTACCTGGTCCTGGCCGGGATCGCCATCGCCAGCCTGGCCGTGGCGCTCCTCTTCCCGCGCGGCAGCGCCCAGTCGTTGGCCAACCGGGAGGCGAGGCAGGAGGTCCAGCCCGAGATCGGGCTCTGA
>DATAHG010000002.1:0-6996 GCA_036263295.1 Thermoanaerobaculia bacterium
GCCATGGCCCTGATGGCGACCCTCGCCGAAGAGGAGGAGATCGACGCCCCCTGCCTGGTGGTCTGCCCGACCAGCGTGCTCAGCCACTGGCTCGGCAAGATCCGCCAGCACGCCCGGACGCTCCGCGTCGTGGTCCACCACGGCCCGCAGCGCAGCCTCCCCGGGCTGCTCGGCCGCGGTGACGTGCTGGTGACCTCCTACGGCGTGCTGCGGCGCGACGCCGCCGAGCTGCGGCGTTTCCCGTTCTCGCTCGCGATCTTCGACGAGATCCAGCACGTCAAGAACCGCGGCACCCAGACCTACGCCGCGGCGGCCGGCCTGCGGGCCGACGTCCGCCTCGGCCTCACCGGCACCCCGATCGAGAACGCGCTCGGCGAGCTGAAGACCCTGTTCGACCTCGTCCTGCCGGGCTATCTCGGCAGCGACGCGAGCTTCGAGGAGCGCTACGGCGCCCTCGACGGTGAGCCCCGCCGGGTCGATCCCGGGGTCGTGCGGCCGGCCGAGAAGCTGGCGCTTCTGCGCCGGGTGATCTCGCCGTTCGTCCTGCGGCGCCTCAAGTCGTCGGTGCTCGACGAGCTGCCGGCCAAGATCGAGGACATCCGCACCTGCGCCCTGTCCGACGACCAGGTGAAGCTCTATCGCGACGCCGTGGGGGGGCGCGGCGCCGAGCTGGTGAGCCGCATCATGGCGCGCGACGAGCCGCTGCCCTATCTCCACGTCTTCGCCCTGCTCAATCTGCTGAAGCGGATCTGCGATCATCCGGCCCTGGCCTTGAACGAGCTCGACAAGGCCGAGAGCTATGCCTCGGGCAAGTGGGACCTCTTCCGCGAGATCCTCGACGAGAGCCTGAGGAGCGGCCAGAAGGTCGTCGTCTTCAGCCAGTATCTCGGGATGATCAGCCTGATGGAGAAGCACCTGGAGGGGCTCGGCGTCGGCCACGTCAGCCTCACCGGCGCGAGCGTCAAACGCGGCGAGATCGTCGACCGCTTCAACCACGATCCGGCCTGCCGCGTCTTCCTCGGCAGCCTCAAGGCCGGCGGCACCGGCATCGACCTGGTCGGCGGCTCCGTGGTGGTCCACTACGACCGCTGGTGGAACGCCGCCCGCGAGGACCAGGCCACCGACCGCGTCTACCGGCTCGGGCAGAAGCGCGCCGTCCAGGTCTTCAAGCTGATCACCGAGGGGACGCTCGAAGAGAAGATCGACGCCCTGATCGAACGGAAGCGGCGGATGATGGACAGCCTGGTCCAGGAGGACGACCCGGCGCTCGCCAAGGTCTTCACCCGCGAGGAGCTGCTGGACCTGCTCCAGCCGGTCTGAGATCATCACGCCATGGCGAAACGGACCCGGCGCTACTGGCTCCTCAAATGCGAGCCCGAGGCCTACACGATCCAGGATCTCGAACGGGATGGCACCACCACCTGGGAAGGGGTGCGCAACTTCCAGGCCCGCAATTCCATGCGGGACGACATGAAACCCGGCGACGGCGTGCTCTTCTACGCCTCGAACGCCGAGCCTTCCGGCGTCACCGGCCTCGCCGAGATCGCCCGCGCAGGGTACCCCGACCCGTTCGCTTTCGAGGCCGGCCACAAGTACTTCGACGAGAAGAGCGATCCGGCCTCGCCCACCTGGTACATGGTGGACGTGCGCTTCGTCGAGACGTTCCCGGAGATCGTGCCGCTCGCGACGCTCAAGGACACGCCGGGCCTCGAAAAGATGGTGGTCACCCAGAAGGGCTCGCGTCTCTCGGTCCAGCCGGTCACGAAGGAGGAGTTCGAGATCGTCCAGAAGCTGGGGCGCGGGAAGACCGTCCGCAGGAGGGCCAAGGCGTGATCTACGAATGGGGCGACGTGGTCGAGGTGCAGTGCCCGTACTGCTTCGAACGGGTCGAGATCGCGGTCGAGTCCGACACCTGGGGCTCCCTGGTGCAGGACTGCGAGGTCTGCTGCAATCCCTGGCAGGTGACGATCACCCGCGATCGCGACGGCGACCCCGACGTGCGGGTCGAGAAGTTGGAATAGCGCGACAACGTCGCGATCTTGCGTGCGAATTCCTCTCTGAACAGATAAACTTGCGCCCATGAGCCGGCGCAAGGAACCCCAGGATCAGCTCCAGCTCTTCGATATCTCTCCGATCGAGGATCCCAAGGCCCGCAAGGGGCGCCAGGCCGTGGGCCCGGCGCCGGTTTCTCCCGAGGTCGAAGCCCTGGGCCGCGACCTGCCGCGTGGCCTCTATCTCGGCGGCTCGACCTGGTCGTTCCCGGGCTGGGCCGGTCTGGTCTATGACGGCAAATACCCGCAGGGGAGGCTGGCGCACGAGGGGCTGGCGGCCTATGCCCAGCACCCGCTGCTGCGCGCCATCGGGGTGGACCGCACCCACTACGCGCCGGTCGAGGCCGCCGAGTTGGAGGAGTACGCCGAGGCCGTGCCGGACGACTTTCGCTTCCTGGTCAAGGCGCACGAAGCCTGCACCCTGGCCCGCTTCCCCGACCACGCCCGCTACGGCGCCCAGCGCGGCCAGGGGAACCCGCTTTTCCTGGACCCGGCCTATGCCGCCGACCAGGTGGTCGCCCCCTACGTCGAAGGGCTGGGCGACAAGGGGGGAGCCCTGCTCTTCCAGTTCGCCCCGCAGCCGCTGGGCCGGCCCGCCGAGTTCGCCGCTCACCTGCACGCCTTCCTCGCCGCCCTGCCGGAGGGGCCGGTCTACGCCGTCGAGCTGCGCAACCGGGAGCTGCTGTCGCCAGACTATGCGGACGCGCTCGCCGCCACGGGGGCCTGCCACTGCCACAACGTCCATCCGCGGATGCCGGACGTCCGCACCCAGGCCGAGCTGGCCCGCAGCCGCCGCGGCCCGCGCTGGATCGGCCGCTGGCTGCTCGGGCAGGGCCTCACCTACGAGCAGGCCGGCCGGCTCTACGACCCGTTCGACCGCATGGTCGCGCCGGATCCCGCGGCCCGCGAGGCGCTCGCCGCGCAGGCCCGCGAGACCCTGGAGTCCGGGCGGGAGATGCTGCTGACCGTCAACAACAACGCCGAAGGGTGCGCCCCGCTGTCGATCGAAGCGCTCGCGCGGGAGATCGTCAAGGCGAAGGCTTAGGGCATCCGCCGGGCCGTGGACCGGCCGCTCGTATCGGCGGCCGAGCTCTCGAAGCTGCCGCGCAGGGCCGTGCGGTCGGCCGACAAGGTCCAGGAGAAGCTTCCGCCGGTGGTGCGGCGGGCGCCGCGCTCGGTGAAGCGCAGCTCCACCCGGTCCCCGTCGATCCGGCCGGTGACGCTGATCGGGGTGCGGCCGGCGGAGCCGAGCGCCCGGCCGTCCTCGGCCCACTTCTGGCCTCGCCCTTCGATGCGGTCGCCGTCCTGCTCGAGCTGGATCCGGTAGGTGAGCCGCAACCCCTTGTACTCCGGATAGCTGGTCGAGTCGATGCGGTTGGTCAGCTCCCACCAGCCGCCGAGGTCGGCGGAGCGGTCCGCCTCGCGTTCCTCCCGCTCCTCGCGGTCTTCCGCTTCGGCCCGTTCCTCCCGTTCTTCGTCGCGGTCCCGGCGAGCCTGCCGCTCCTTCGCGGCCTTGTCTTCCTTTTCCTTCTCCTCCCGCTCGGCCTTCTCGGCTTTTTCGGCTTTCTCCGCCTTGCGGACCTCCGCCTCCCGCTCGCGCAACTCGCGCTCCTCGCGTTCGAGCCGCGCCTTGCGATCTTTGATCTCCTTGTCCTCCGCCTTGGCCTGGACCGCCCGCGCCTCCTTCTCGGCCTTCTTGTCCTCCTCGGCCTTGCGGCGCAACTCGGCGGCGCGGTCCTTCTCGGCCGCGGCCTGGGCCTGGCGGACGACCTCCTCCTGGCGGAGCCGTTCGGCCTCCTCTTTCTCGTTCCGGTCCGGGACCGCCGGCGCCGGCTCTTCGGTCTCAGCGAGGAGGGTCACGGGGAAGCCGTCCCGGGGGGCTTTCTCGCGGCCGGGGCAGTAGGCTTCGGGGACCTTGCCGTCGAGGAACAGCTCTTCGTAGGCGCGGCCGGACCTGGGGGAGCACCCCGCCTCCAGCACCAAGCCGGTCGCCGGATCGACTTGCCGGGCGACCACGGCGGCGGGGCGGGTCCACGGCTTCGGCGGCAGCCGGTAACGGTAGGCGCGCTGGATCAGGTTGGCCCAGACCGGCGCGGCGAGGCGGCCGCCGGTCGCTTCGGCGACGATCGGACGGGGCTGGTCGAAGCCGATCCAGACTCCGGCGGCGAGGTCCGGCGTGTAGCCCACGAACCAGGCGTCGGCGCCGTCGTTGGTGGTGCCGGTCTTGCCGGCGGCGGGGGCCCTCAATCCGCTCTGCCGGACCTCGGCCCCGGTGCCCCGTTCGAGCGCCTCGGAGAGCACGTCGGTGACGAGATAGGCGACGGCGGGATCGAGCACCTGGCGTTGCCGCGGCTCGGGCTGCCAGACCACCTTCTTGTCCTCGGTCTCGACGCTCAGGATGAAGCGCGGCTCGGCGGCGCGGCCGAGGCTGGCGAAGGCGGTGTAGGCGGCGGTGAGGTCGCGCGGCGAGACCGGCGCGGTGCCGAGCGCCAGGGCCGGCACCAGCGGCGTCGGCGGGGCGACCCCGGCCCTGCCGGCGAATTTCGCCACGTCCCCGAGCCCGACGGCGTCAGCGAGGCGCACGGTCGCCACGTTCTTCGAGCGCACCAGGGCGTCGCGCAGGGTGATCCGCCCCTCGTAGCGGTCGGTGAAATTGCGCGGCTCCCAGACATGGCCGTCCGCCAGCGTCATCCGCAGCGGCTCGTCGAGCAGAGGCTGGCTGAGCACGTAGCCGTCGGCCAGGGCGGCGGCGTAGACGAACGGCTTGAAGGCGCTGCCGGCCTGGCGGCTCGCCTGGGCTGCGCGGTCGAACTGCGACTGGGCGAAATCGCGCCCGCCGACCCAGGCGAGCACGTCGCCGCGCTCGACGTCCAGCACCACCGCGGCGCCCTGCAGGTAGGGCGTCCCCTCCTCGCCGCCCGCCCCCTCCGAGGCCGGCTCGGCGGCCGGCGAATAGCGCGGCCCGTCGAAAGTCCCCATGGCGCCGGACTCGATGCGCCGGAGCTGGCGCCGCAGCTCCTCCTCGGCGGCGCGCTGGATCGAGGAGTCGAGCGTGGTGCGCACCCGCAACCCCTGGGTGTAGAGCTCGTTGCCGAAGTGCTCCTCGAGCTGCTGGCGGACCTGGTTCACGAAGTAGGGGGCGAGGCCGGACTCCAGGTTCTCCTCGCGCAACGGCCGGGCGGCGAGGCCGAGCGGGGCACGGCGCGCCTCGTCCGCCTGCCTGGCGGGAATCCGCTTCTGCTCCTGCATGAGCGCCAGCACGAGATTGCGCCGCTCCAGCGCCTTCGCCGGATGCCGCCGCGGGTCGTAGTCGCTGGGCGCCTTGGGCAGGGCGGCGAGCAGGGCGGCCTGGGGGAGGGTCAGGCGCGCCGCCGGGGCGCCGAAGTACTGCCGGGACGCGGCCTCGATCCCATAAGCCCGGTTGCCGAAGTAGATGTTGTTGAGGTAGAGCTCGAGGATCTCCTGCTTCGAGTATTCGGACTCGATCTCGCGCGCCACCCGCACCTCCAGGAGCTTGCGGGAGATCGACTGCTCCTGCCCCGGGATGCGCTTGGGGAAGAGGTTGCGGGCGAGCTGCATGGTGATCGTGCTGAACCCCTGGGCGAAACCGCCGGCCCGCAGGTTGGCGAGCGTGGCGCCGCCCACCCGCCGCCAATCGATCCCGTGGTGCGCGTAGAAGCGCTGGTCCTCGACCGCGAGGAAGGCCTGCGCCACATGGGAGGGGAGCGCGAAGAGCGGGGTCATCTCGCGCTCGACCGGCGTCAGGTCGGCGAAGACCTCGCCGTTGCGATCGAGGAGGACCGGCGCCTTGCCGGGCTGATAGGCGCCGAGCGCGCCGACGTCCGGGCACCCCTGGAACCAGCAGTGCGACCAGGAGATCGAGAGGGTGAGGGCGAGCGCGAGGAGGACGAGGGAGAAGACCAGCAGGAGGGACCGGCGTGGATTGGCCCGCCAGACGCGCCGCAGTCTGGACGGGAGGGCCTCACGGGCCGCCTGGGGACTTGCCGGTCCCGCCGGTTCCACCGGTTCCGCCGCCATGGCGGATCAGAGGAGCAATCAGCTTGCCAAGTACCCTGGGCGTCAGAATTCCGGCGTCTGCCCGGAGCTGCGCAGGACGACCTCCTCCAGCCGCACGTCGGGGGGGAGCCGCAGGGCGAAGCGCAGCGCCTCGCCGACCGCGTCGGTGCTCAGGAACCACTCCTTGCCAGGGGCGCCGGGGGTGGAGCCGGCGAAGTGGGTATCGACCGCGCCGGGGCGCAGCTCCATGATCCGCAGCTCGGGGTTCTCCTGCTGGAACGTGCGGGTGAGGGCGCGCAGGGCGAACTTGGACGCGGTGTAGGGTCCGCCGGTCGGGAAGGTACGAGTCGAGACGTCGGACGACACCATCAGAACGAGGCCGTGGCGGTCGCGGAGCTGGGGGAGGAAGGCGGTGGTCATCGCCCAGACGCCGAAGACGTTGACCTGGAAGGTCCGTTCCAGCTCGGCCGCGGTGATCTCTTCGAGCCGCCGGAAGATGCCGATCCCGGCGTTGTTGACCAGGACGTCCACCTGTCGGAACCGGGTGACTGTCGCGTCCCGGAACCGGGCCACGCTCTCGGGATCGGTCACGTCGAGGGCATAAGCGAGGGTGGGGGTGGCGATCTCGGCGGCCAACTGGTCGAGCGCCGGCTGATCCCTCGCTCCGAGCGCCACGGCGTATCCCTCTTCGGCCAGCACCCGCACGAAGGCGGCCCCCATCCCGCGCGACGCCCCGGTCACCACGGCGACACCCTTGAAGTCGGCTTTGCTGTTTTCCATGCGGCGAATGCTATCAGCCGTTCGCCTCCCGCCAGCGCCGGCAGAGGTCGTGGGCCGCCTCGCCCCATTGCGGGAAGTGGAACTCGAACCCCTGGTCCAGCAGCCGCCCCGGCACGACCCGGCGGCTCTTGAGGATCAGCTCGGTCTC
>DATAHG010000003.1:0-7099 GCA_036263295.1 Thermoanaerobaculia bacterium
CGGTTGCCGTTGGTGTCCACGTGCGAGACGAAGCCGAGCGAGCTGCCGGGCGTCCAGCTCGCGTTGTAGGTCCAGTTCGGACCCCAGGCGCGGTAGCCGTAGAGGGCGCCGGCGCCAAGGCCGGAGACGGTGACGGTCCAGATGTGGTTGACCGTGTCGGTCTTGGTCAGGGCGTACTTCGCGGTCGGGGTCGAGGCGGTGGCGCTGGAGAAGATCCAGACCTCGATGCGGGTGGCGTTCTGGGAGAAGACGGCGAACTGCACGCCGCCCGAGACGAGGGTGGCGCCGAGCGTGGTCTGGGCCTGGGCCGGAGCGAGGGAGCCGAGGAGCAGCAGCGCGAGGACGAGCCCCCAGATCCGACTCCGGGAACCCAACCGCGCCACCCACCGGCCTCCTGAGGGGAGGAAGGAACAGGGGCTTGTGTTCATGAAAATCTCCTTTTCGTTACATTGTGTGCTTCTTCCATTAGATGAGGTGTGGGAGGGCGCGGGTTGGTGACCAGGCAGGATCCAGCGGTTCGATCCGTGACGACATCTCGAGATGTTGTTACAAACGATCCCCATTCCGTCACGTTCGAGGGAGACGTTGTCACGATGTCTCCCCATGTTGCGACGTTCTCTCGCCACTTCGTCACGTCGCATCAGCGTTTCGTTACAACTCCTCTACACTTCGTTACTTTCTCTCTGTATTTCGCTCCGTTGCCTCCACATTTCGTGACGTTCGACACGTATTACGTCACTTCCGTTGGAGGTGTTGTCACGGTGTCTCTACCCTTCGTGACGTTGTCTCTGACGGTCGTCACGGACGATCCACGCTTCGTCACTGCCGATGGAGAGGTCGTGACGATGTCGCCACGCGTCGTCACGTTCTATCGGGGCATCGTCACGAATGATCCGCATTCCGTCACGTCATACCGATCATTCGTCGCAACATCTCTCCACTTTGTCACGGCGTGGCGATCTGTTGTCACGTTTTTTAGGGCGATGGGAATGCCGGCGGGACGCCGGCGCTCCCAGCCGCGTCCTCTCGATTCGTACGGTCTCAGGGTAGGGACGGAGCCCGGGGCCTGCGCGGATCCCCGGGCTCGTTCTTCGCGGGCTTACTTGACCAGCAGGCTCTTGCCGTCCAGCTTCGCGGTCGGCTGGAGGTGGTAGAGGTCGAGGATGGTCGGCATGATGTCGCCCATGTAGGCGCCGGCCCCGTTCAGCTTGCGGTTGCTGAAGAGGATGCCCTTGACCAGCGGCGGATAGACCGAGCAGTGGTCGCCGCTCCAGATCTCGGTGTTGGGCTCGACGATCTCCTTGCCGATGCCGCCGAGGCTGTCCTGCCAGCCCACCCGGTACCCCTCGCTGTTCGAGGGGATCATGTCGGGGATGAGCAGGGGGTCGTAGGTGCCATAGGCCTCGTCGCGGGTGAAGACGTGGGCCACCGGCTTGTCGCCGGTCTCGGCGTCCACGAAGGACTCCAGCCCGGCCTTGATCTGGGCCACCACCTGGTTGTACTCCTGCCCGGGCTGCACGATCCCCTTGGCCTCGCGGCCGGCCAGGTTGACGTAGATCTGCCCGAGGCCGAGGGCGTAGGCCTTCGTCTTCGACCAGTCCACGTTGACGAAGAAGTCCCCCTGGTCGAAGAGGTCCTCCAGGTTCATCCGCGCCGCTTCCTGGCCGTTGAGCGTCATGAAGCCGTTCTTCACGAGCCAGGTGTTGTAGTTCATGGCGCGGCGGAAGGAGGCGAAGCCGTGGTCGGAGACCACCATCAGCACCGTGTCCTTCGGCATCTTCCCCATGACGTCGCCGACGATCTGGTCCATCTGCTGGTAGGCCTGCAGGATCGAGCCGCCCCACTTCGCCGCCCCGTCCGCGGTGTAGAGCGGGTGCGTGGGGTCGAGGAAGCGGAACATCATGTGCTGGACGCGATCGGTGAACTCGAAGTAGTGGACCATGACGTCCCAGTCGTTCGCCGCGAGGGCGCTATCGAGCATCTCGCGGTCCTTGTCCACGGTCTGCTTGACGTCTTCCAGGAAGACCTGCTCGTCGATCGTGCCGTTGGTGAGCGACCAGGTGTCGATCATCCAGCCCTTGGTCTTGAACCGGCCGTGCTCATGGGTGAGGTCGTCCACGAACGATGGCGGGGTCGTGATGTCGAAGCCTCGGGGCAGGTTCTCGGGGTCGAACTCGATCGGCGACAGGTAGAGCTTCACCTCGGGGTCGAGCGACATGAGCCGGAAGCGGCCGATGCCCTTGACCTTGATGACGGAATTGAACGGGAAGGAGAACTGGACCCAGTCGGTCCACTCCCCGGGCTTGAGCTGGATGTCGTTGCCGGAGACCTGGATCCGCAGGTGAGAGCGGTCGTCCGGCACGGTGAGGGTCATCGGGATCGAGACGAAGGCTTCCTTGCCATCCGGGCCCGGGAAGAGCTTGTTCTCCGGTCCCTTGATCTCGGTCTCGATCGACCCCTTGTTGTCGACCAGCTCGACCACCTCGACCGAGAAGTCGCCGCCCCCCTTGGGGGTGAAGAACAGCTCGGAGGTGAAATAGAAGGGCTTGCCGATGCGGCCCGAGAGGTCGGGCACGCCGAGGCCGGAGAGGAGCTCGCCGTGCTCGAAGGGCTTGGGCGGGAAGGTCACCGGGATCCGCATCACCCGCACCCGCCGGCCGCTCTGGCCGAGCAGGGCCCAGAAGGTGTCGCCGTGCTGGTGGTTGATCGCCACCGGCCGCGCCTTGGGCAGCAGGGTGGCCGCCGCGTAGCCGCCGCCGATTCCCGCCGCGATGCCGATCGCCAGGGCGACGCCGGCCGCGACCGGGGTGCGCAGCCGGAACAGCTTGAGCAACAGGAAGAACAGGAGGGCCAGGACGACGGTCGCGATGGCGCCGACCACCAGGGGGTTGCGGTCCCCCCACAGGAAGGGCTCGCTCCCTTCGTCGGCGGCGGCGAAACTCGGGATGTAGGTCTTCGTATCTCTCTTGAGGAAGTCGAAGATGCCGTGCCGCCCCGGGTTCAATCCGGTCGAAAAGGTGGACCAGGAGACCGGCGTCTGCGACGGGATCGTCGGCAGCAGCGGGGCGAAGGTGCCCTGGGCCCGCAGCTTCGCGAGGTTCGGGAGCTTGCCCTCGTTCATCCACTGCTCGGTAAGCTTGGCGTCGGCGCCGTCGAAGCCGAGGATGATCATCTTGGACGGCGGGGCCGGTTGTGCCGAAACGATTCCGGCACACAGAGTCAGAAGCGCGAGCGGCGCGAAAAGGCGGGGTAGACGGATCCTTGGCATGGTATTGAAATAATCCCGTGTCGAACGTGAAGGCGGGATTCTAGCAAACAGGCCCGGGAACCCCGATCGGAGCGCGATTTGACGCTCTCGGGGAGTCTGCAATAGCATCGCTTGGACAAGGTTGTCACACCTATCCCCCACCTTCGACAATGAGTCCCATCAAGAACCCGGCCCGTTGCGGCGGACCAGGAGGAATCCATCCCCATGAAGCTGACGCCTCTCGGTAAAGCTCTTCTCTTCTTGATCGGCCTGGGCCTGATCGTGACGGCCGTCTATATGTACGTCCCGGCCGAAAAGTGGCGCGGGATGCTCAAGCACGGTTCCAAGGCCGCGGAGAACACGGCCACGACGCCGGGGACCGACAATGGGAACGCCGCGCCGGCGCCGTCCGAGGAGCGCGGCAATCAGGAGAACAGCTCCGCGACCCAGGAGCAGGCCGAGCTGTCGGCGACCGACTGGGTGGCCGTCCCGGGCGGTCTGTTCCGTTCCGGCCAGGACCAGTCGGAGGTGGAGGTCCCCGCTTTCCGCATCGAGCGGACCGAGGTGACGAACGGCCAGTACGAGGCGTTCGTGAACGAGTGCCCGGCCGGCTCGAGCTGCGGCCCGCGGGACGTGCCGTCCTATTGGGAAGACACGGCTTATCTCGACACCCGGCGCGATCATCCCGTGGTCTTCGTGACCTGGGGGGACGCCGCCGCCTTCTGCCGCTGGGAAGGGGGGCGCCTGCCCACCGCTCTCGAATGGGAGAAGGCCGCCCGCGGTACCGACGGCCGCAGCTTCCCGACCGGCGGCGCCATCGACCCGGCCGCGGTCAACATCCTGGGCTCGGACCGCCGCGACGAGAAGACCCGCGCTCCCAAGCAGATCCCGACCTGGGGGGTGCGCGACCGGGCCTATGCCCGCGACAGCAGCCCGTATGGTGTGCTCGGCATGGCGGGCAACGTCAGCGAGTGGACCGCGAGCGCCAGCGAGGACGAGCCCGACCTGCGGCTCGCCGCCGGCGGCTCCTGGGACTCCTGGGACCTGAACGACGGCCGCACGTATTACCGGATCCCCAAGAACCCGACGGACCGCAGCTCGAGCCTCGGCTTCCGCTGCGCGTCCGCTTCGAAGTGACGCCTGGAGGCAACACGATGAAATTCCGCACGGCTCTCCGAACCGTCTGCGCCCTGGCCCTGACCGTCTCCGCCGGCCTTGTGCCGGCCCACGCCGAGGACTCCCTCCAGAAGGTGATCGACGGCGGCGTGCTCCGCGTCGCCGCCGAGCCCGGCACCCCGCCGATGCTGGTCAAGGAGGGGAACCGCTATGAGGGCTTCGACTGGGCCATCGCCAACGCCATCGCCCGCCGGATCGGGGTGGACAACGTGGTCATCGTGGCCGGCAAGTACAGCGAGCTGCCGGGCCGCCTGATCGCCGGCAAGGCCGACGTCATCATCAGCGGCTACACCGCCGACGACTCGATCGCCGGGCTCGACTGGTCGGACTCCTATCTCGACTACGGCCTCTGCCTGGTGGTGCGGCGCGGCAGCCCGATCCGCAGCATCGACGACCTCGAAGGCAAGGTGGTCGGCATCTTCAACGACCCGGCGGCCGAAGCCGACGTCAAGAAGATGGTGAAGGGGTACCGGCGCCTGGAGAAGTATGAGGACGGCTATTTCGACCTCCTCGCCGAGGGCAAGCTCGACGCCTTCATCTACGACTTCCCCTACGCCCAGGAGGAGATCAAGCCGTTCGGGAACAAGCTGGAGATCGTCCAGTTCAACCTGACGCAGTCCACCTACAACGTGGGGGTGAGGCGGGGCGCGACCAGCCTGCTCAAGATGGTCAACTCGGCGATCCGCGGCTTGAAGGCGTCGGACGAGTACCGCCAGATCATCCGCAAGTACCTGGGCGGCACCGGCCCGGCGCCGGTCGGCAAGGTCCAGGCCGGCCAGTCGGTCTACAAGGTGAAGCCCGGCGACACCCTGTCGAAGATCGCCCAGACGAACCTCGGCAAGATGTCGCGCTGGCAGGAGATCTGGGAGCTCAACAAGGGCCGGATCGCCGATCCCAACCTGATCGAGATCGGGTGGGAGCTGGTGCTGCCGAAGTAGGGACCCCTACGCCAGCCGCAGCTCCCGCTTGATCTCCGAGATCCGCGCCTGGACCTCTCCCCGGTCCAGGTCGCGGTATTTCGGGGGAAGCAGCTCGCGGCTGGTGGATTCGAGCACCGCGCAGAGGATCTGCATCTCGCGCTCCCGCGAGTTGGACGGCGGGATGAAGTCTCCGAAGGCCTTCTCCAGGTGCTCCGCCTTGACCTCCGACGATTCGGCGGCCTCCGCCTCCAGCACCGCGCGCACCAGGACCGCCTCCAGGTCCGACCCCGACAGGCCCAGGAGCTTCTCCTCGCTCGCCACCTGGCCGAGGCCGGTGACCTGGGTCTTGATCCCGAGCTTCTTGAGCATCACCCGGTAGATCTCCTCGTACTCCTCCAGCGACTCGGGGTAGAACAGCGGGATGTGCTCCTCGGCCCGCCCCTGGCGCTTGAGGTCGATCGGCAGCAGGTCGGGCCGGGCGGTGATCAGGAACCAGAGGATCCGGCCGCGGTTGCGGGTGTCCCCCATGAACGAGGCGATCTGGGCGAAGACCCGGCTCTGGGTGCCCGAGTCCCCCTGCTGCTCGCGGTTGCCGAGGGCGGCGTCGGCCTCGTCGATGACCACGCCGACCGGGGTCAGCGAGGAGAGGATTTTCAGGATGCGCTCCAGGTTCGACTCGGTCGAGCCCACCCACATCGAGCGGAAGTTCTTGAGCTTCACGCAGGGGAAGCCGATCTCGTTCGAGAAGCATTCGACGAGGAAGGTCTTGGCGCTCCCCACCGGGCCGCAGACCAGGTAGCCCATCGGCACCGCCGCCGGATTGCCCCGGGCGATGGCGCGGGCGGCGCGGCGCAGGCGGTCCTTGACCGCGGGCATGCCGGCCACCATCGACAGGTCGAACTTGGGCTCCAGGTACTCCAGGAGGCCGAGCCCCTCGGTCTCGATCACCTCCTTCTTGACCTGGCGGACCAGCTCGCGGGTGAGCCGCGAGCCGGCGCAGCCGGGGTCCGCCGAGTCCGCCCCGTCGAGGAGCTGGCCGAGCTGGACGCGGGTCATGCCGGCCGTCATCTCGGCCAGGCGGTCGGGCGGCAGCTCGGACATCCGGGGGTACCAGTCCGCCCCGCGCACGGCCTGCAGGAACTCCAGGCGCTCGCTCTGGTCCGGCCGGACGATCTCGACCTCCCGGGTGGAGTTCGAGCGCAGCAGCTTGGGGTCCAGCTCGGCGAGGCTCTCGGTGACCAGCACGATCACCATGTTCTTGGCGAGCAGGATCGGATCCTGCGACCACTTGCGCAGATAGACCAGGACGGCGCGGTCCTCGGGTCCCCGGTAGGCGGCGTCGGCGCTCGGCACCACGGTCTCGGCGAAGGGCAGGAGGAGCACCACCGGCCGGGCCGGCTGCAGGGCGGCGCAAAAACGGAAGTAGGAGTCGAGCAGGGCGAAGCAGTTGGCGGCGTCGCGCGGCAGGGCCGACTCCGCCCACTTGGTGCCGTGGACCGAGTCGTAGTTGCGCAGCCGCTCCTGGAAGTGCTGGCGGGCGGCGGGGTTGGCGAAGCCCAGCCCCTCGGCCCGGTTGTAGGTCACGATCGACGGCCAGCCGGCGAACAGGTCCTGCACCAGGAAGTCGTCGAGCGACAGGAAGCGCAGCCCGGCGTTGCCGCGCACCGGCACCAGGTCGGCCGGGATGCCGTGCAGGACGAAGGTGTTGGCCTGCTTGGCGCGGACGGCGCGGACCAGCCCGGCCGCCCAGTCGGGC
>DATAHG010000004.1:0-3329 GCA_036263295.1 Thermoanaerobaculia bacterium
CCCCGACGGCTCGGGCCTGACCTCGATCGGCGGCAAGGAGAGCAGCACCTGCGGCGGCGGCGGCGGTCCGACCTGCCTCGCGGCCGGCAATGCCTGCACCAGCAACTCGCAGTGCTGCTCGGGCTCCTGCGCCAAGAAGACGAAGACCTGCAACTAAGTCCCCCATGACGTGATACCTTGAGCGCGGAGCCGCACCGGCTCCGCGCTCAAGGTCATGGTCGAAAGCTCACCGAACAACTACGACGCCCTGGTCATCGGCGGGGGTCCCGCCGGCTCTACCGCGGCCCTGGTCATGGCCCGCGCCGGCCTCAAGGTGCTGCTGGTCGAACGCACCCCGTTCCCGCGCTTCCACATCGGCGAGTCGCTGCTGCCGCGCAACTGGAACCTGTTTCACGAGCTCGGCCTCGCCGAGCCGCTCGCGGCCCTGCCCCAGGTCGACAAACGGGGGGCCGAGTTCCGCCTCGCCTTCGGCGGCGACGAGCACGCCACCCGCTTCCCCTTCAACATCGCGCTGGTCGGCGGCGAGAACATCACGCTCAACATCGAGCG
This sequence comes from Thermoanaerobaculia bacterium, assembly GCA_036263295.1. Classification (GTDB taxonomy): domain Bacteria; phylum Acidobacteriota; class Thermoanaerobaculia; order Multivoradales; family UBA5704; genus DATAHG01. The sequence goes on from DATAHG010000004.1 coordinate 550, forward strand.
CGCGCCCTTCGACACCATGCTGCTCGACCAGGCTCGTAAGGCCGGCGCCGAGGTGGTCGAGGGGAAGGCGGTGCGCTCCATCCTCCGCCTGGCCGACGGCGACGTGGCGATCGAGGTGGAAGGGCGCGGCGAGGTCTCGGCGCGCTGGCTGATCGACGCGAGCGGCCAGTCCACCCTGGTCGGCAAGCACCTGGGGATCCGCAAGGTCCTGCCGGACCTCAAGAAGGCCGCCTACTTCGGCCACTTCGACAACGTGCGCCGCCGCCCCGGGGTCGAGGGGGGCTATCCGGTGATCGTGATGTGCGAGGAGGGGTGGTTCTGGCTCATCCCTCTCGACGAGCACCGCACCAGCATCGGGTTCGTGACCGCCGCCGACACCGTCCGCCGGGCCGGCGTGCCGCCGCAGGAGATGCTCGCCTGGGCGATCGCGCGCTCGCCGGTGATGCGAGAGCGCACGGCGGACGCCGTCTTCCCCACCGCGACTCACGTGGTGGCCGATTTCAGCTACCAGTGCCACCCCTATGCCGGCCCGGGCTACTTCCTGGCCGGCGACGCCGCCACCTTCGTGGACCCGATCTTCTCGACCGGCGTCTGCCTGGCGATGATGAGCGCGGTCCAGGCCGCCCAGGGGGTGATCGCGCTGGTCCGCCCCGGCGCGGCGGCCGGGGCGGAGGGGATCCGCCGCCGCTACTGCCGCTATGTCGAGGGGAGCTCGTCGGTCTTCTTCGGGCTGGTCCGGGGCTACTACCGCCACGCCTTCCGCGAGCTGTTCCTGAGCGGCAGCGGGCCGCTCCAGATCCACTGCGCCGTGATCGCGGCGCTCACCGGCAATGTCTTTCCCCGTCCCCCGTGGGGGGTGCGCTGGCGCCTGGCGCTGTTCCACCTCTTCGTGCGGATCCAGGAGAGATTTCCGCTCGCCCCCCGCCGCCCGCGCTTCTCGCTCTTCGAGTCCCCCGTCGAAGACGAGGCCGCCGCGGCGCCGCAGGCCGCTCCCCGCCTCGGATGACCCCCCTGTTCGAGATCTCCGGCCCCGAGCAGACCGAGCCGGCCGAACGTGGCCGGCTCTTCCGGATCGCGATCCCCTCAGGCAGCCGGCTGTTCGACGGGCACTTCCCCGGCCGGCCGATCCTCCCCGGAGTCGCCCACCTCGCCCTGGTCGAAAAGGCTCTGGGAGCCGGGCTGTCGGAGGTGCGCTCCCTCAAGCTCCGCAAGCCGGTCGAGCCCGGAGCAGCGCTGGAGCTGCTGCTTGGGGACGTTGGGGAGGACGGGGCAGTGCGCTTTGAGATTCGGGGGGAGGGGCCGGTGAGCCAGGGGATGGTGGTCGCGAGCACCTCGCCGGTCAGCGCTGACGCGGGTGGTGGCGCCCTCTCCCGCGAAGCGGGGGAGGGTCGGGGAGGGGGCGGTGCGCCTCCACCCCTCCCCCATCAGCCCCCGGCCCGCCTGATCACCGCCCTGCTCGAAGCCTCCTCCGAAGCGGTCACCTGCCTGGCCGAGATCCCGCTGGACCACCCCCTGGTATCGGAAGGCCTCGCCCCCGCCTACCTGGGACTGGAAGCCGGCGCCCAGGCCGCGGCGGCGCTCGAAGCGCTGGGGCGCGGTGACGGCGACGGAGGGGGCGGGGCGGCGCCCCGGATCGGCTACGTGGTGGCGATTCGCGAGGCCCGGTTCCGGTTCCCCTGGCTGGCGGCCGGCCGTCCGTTCCGGGTCGAGGTCCGCTCCGCCGGGAGCGCCCCGCCGCTTGCGGTCTACGAGGTGCGGGTCGAGGCGGCCCAGGCCGGAGACACCGATTGGGTCGCCGGCACGGTCAGCACTTTTCTCCCCTGACTCAGCCCCAGATCTTGCGGAAGCAGAACCACTGGTGCGGCCGGTGGCGGATGGCCGTCTCCAGCTCGGCGGCGAAGCGGCGCATGGCCTCCTCGGTGTCGCCCTGGCGGTCGGCCGTGCTGGCAACGTGGAAGGCCGGCCGGATCGAGCAGCGGTAACGCAGCCGCCCCTCGCGGAAGACGAAGACCGGCAGGATCGGCACCCCGGCCGCGCGGGCCAGGGCGGCCGGCCCGACCGGCAGCGGGAACGGCCGCCCGAACAGGGTAGCCTCCACCGTGCGTCCGCCGGAGCGCGGGCGGTCTCCCTGGAGCGCCACGATCTCCCCCTGGCGCAGGGCGTCGAGCAGTTGCATGCCGAGCTGCGGGTCCTCGGCGAAATGAGTCTTGTAGAGCTCGCCGGCACAGTTCGAGATCAGCCCGGCGATGAAGGACTGGGCGCGCGGGTCCATCTCCGCCTCGCGCACTACATGGACCGGCTTGTCTTCCTGGCAGGACGGGAACATCGAGCCCATCTCCCAGTTGCCGATGTGGGCGGTGATGAAGATGTACCCCTGACCCGTCGCCTGCAGCTCCCGCCAGTTCTCCAGCCCCTCCGCCCCCATCACGAACTGGTGGTCGGTAGCCAGGCGCTCGTAGCGCTCCGAGAGGCACCACGAGAAGGTCCGGATGGTGCGATAGATGCGGGCCTGGCGCTCCCACCAGCCGCAGGGGCCGAGCACCGCTTCCAGGTTGGAGGCGACCGCCGCCCGGATGTTGCGCAACACGATGGAGAAGAACGTCGCGAACAGCACGATCATCGGGCCGAGAGCCCAGTTCGGGAGGATCCGGACGCCCCAGCAGTGGAAGCGGAACCAGAACACGCCGGTGACATAGAACGGGCCCAGCAGGCGCCGAGCCCAGCCGGCTTCCGGCGCGTGCGGGGGGGTCTCACGGGTAGCGGCAACCGTCATGCAAACC
>DATAHG010000005.1:0-2559 GCA_036263295.1 Thermoanaerobaculia bacterium
GCCGCCCAGGTCTTCAAGTCCCGTTTCGGCTCGGAGTGGATCGTCGGCGTGGCCGGCGCGCTGCAGTTCGACGTGCTGGCCGACCGCATCCGGACCGAATACAACATCGACGTGACCTTCGAGAGCACGACCCTCTACACCGCCCGCTGGGTCGAGGCGGACGACGCCCAGATGCTCAAGAAGTTCAGCCAGTCCAACGACACGACGATGGCCGAGGACCACAACGGCTCCCCGGTCTTCCTGGCCCGCAACGCCTGGCATCTCAAGACGACCGGCGAGGACTGGCCTCAGGTACGATTCCTCAAGACCAAGGAGCAGGTGCAGTAACCGCCGTCCTTCCGAGCAGTAAAGGATTCAAGCATGAAGAGAGCAGCCGTTTCCGTCCTTGTCCTCGCCCTGGCCCTGCCGGCCCTGGCCGCGGCATCCCCGCGACAGACGCCGCGCCTGTTCCAGACCGCCGCCGACCAGGCCTGCACCGTCGATGGACCCGCCCGGGGCGCTCAGCGGCCCTGCGCGGTGAGCGCCGTCACCCGGCGGGTTCTCGTCGACGACGTCGCCGAATACAGCTTCCAGGTGCGCGTCGGCGCCGGGGCGCACGACGTGATCGGAGTCCACCGGGTGGTGCGGGAGGTCGCGCCGAATATCCCGGCGCGGACCTCGAAGGCCCTGATGATGGCCCACGGCGACGCCTGGGGCTTCGACGCCGCCTTCCTGACCAGCCTTGCCTCGCCGGCCATTCCCGATCCCCGGGCGCTGCCGATCGTGCTCGCCCGCAACGGCGTGGATGTCTGGGGGATCGACTTCCGCTGGACCCTGATCCCCGCCGGCACCACCGACTTCGCGTTCCTCAAGGACTGGGGGGTGGAGACCGACGCCCGCGACCTCGGCGTCGCGATCGGGATCGCGCGGGCCGGCCGCGCCCTGACCGGCAGCGGTCTCGGGCGGATCCACCTCCTCGGCTGGAGCCGCGGCGGGATCATCGGCTACGCCTACCTGAATGGGGAGACGCGCCTCCCCCGCGGTCTGCGGCAGGTCGCCGGATTCATCCCGGTGGACATCTTCCTGAAGACGAACGACGAGGCGCTGCGGCAGGCCGCCTGCGACCGCTACGAGGCGCTCGCCGCCACGATCGCGGGGGGCTCCTACCAGGCGGAGACGGGCGTGCTCTTCGCGACCCTCGGAACGCTCGCGAAGACCAATCCGACCGGAGCGACCCCGGTCTTCCCCGGCTCGGGCCTGACCAACCTGCAGGCGGCTCTGCTGGTCGGCGTCGCGACCTTCCAGTTCGCCCAGCCGGTGCCCTTCTACCACTTCGTGGGCGGCACCTTCGACGCGCAGGGCCTGCCGACCGGTCTGCGCTACACCGACGTGCCGGCCTGGCTGGACTTCACCACCGGCGCCTCCCCCTACCAGCCCAACCGCGAGGTGGCCGACAGCGAGGCGGCGATCTGCAACGATCCGGCGGTGGCCGACGTGCCGTTCGACGATCACCTGGGCCAGATCACCGTGCCGGTCCTCTACGTGGGAGCCGGCGGCGGCTTCGGCCAGTACGGCGTCTACACCACTACCCTCCTGGGGAGCCGGGACGTGACCTCCCGGGTCGTAAGCCTGACCCCGCCCGCCGACCGCCTGTTCGACATCGGCCACGCCGACATCTTCCTGGCCCGGGACGCCAGAAACCTGTTCTGGCAGCCGATCCTGAGCTGGATCCAGGCGCACTGAGGGGAGGAGAAGCCGGAGCGGAGAACTTTTCGCTCCGGCTTCTCCCCATCCCGCGCTTCTAGAGCTTCTCCAAAAACTCGTCGGGGGCTACTCTCGCCTGGCGAAGGATGCCGTGGAGGGTGCCCAATGCCAGCTCCTTGTGAAGAGGAACGGCGCACCCGAGGGCTCCTTCGGGCGTGTCTTTCTTGAGGATGACGTGACTGCCCCGCTGGCGAACCACGCTGAAGCCGAGCTTCTCAAGAGCGCGAATCGCCTGCTGCCCGGAAACCCTAGGCAGCCGAACCAACGGCAACCTCGAAGGTCGTCAACAGGGATCTCTCCACCTTTGGGAGCGGGAACTCTTCCAGGTAAAGCTCTGTGGCCTCTGTCAGGTTGGCGAGGGCCTCGTCGATCGAGGCGCCTTGACTGACCGTCCCCACCTCCGGGCACTCGGCCACATAGAGGTCTTCTTCTCGGTGGAGGATTGCCGTAAGAGTTCGTCTTTCCATGGTTGGCTCCCGTCGTTGGCTTTCAGCAAGATAGCCCCTGGACCCGAGGCATGCAAGTAGCCTGAGCTCCTCCGGAATTTCCGCCCACTCGGGGCCGGTTGCCACCTTCGCGGAGTCGGGCTCTGCCTCTCCATACCCAAGGCCTCCCTGATCAGGTATATACGGATATATACTAGGTGCCTGGAGGGCCTATCCGAATGTCAGTCGCCAAGATCTTCTGGAGCGGAAACAGCCAGGCCGTTCGCTTGCCTCGGGAATTCCGGTTTCCTCCGGATACCCAGGAGGTCGAGATCCGCCGCGAGGGGGACCAGATCATCCTTGAGCCTACAAGGAGTGAAGAATGGCCCTC
>DATAHG010000006.1:0-6845 GCA_036263295.1 Thermoanaerobaculia bacterium
GCGTCGAGCCCCTGGGCGGTGCCGGCGCGCAGGAAGGCGCGGATCAGCTTCTGGGTGCAGGGGGTGACCGGCCAGTGGCTCGCGTTGGGGACCACGATCAGCCGGCTGTTGGGGAGGTTGCGGGCCACCTCTTCCGCCCAGACCGGCGGCAGGATCGGGTCGGCCTCGCCGGTCAGCAGCAGGGCCGGGACGTTCGACCGCACCGGCTCGTGGTAGCCCAGGGGGAGCGTGGCGCGCGGCCATTCGGCGCAGCGGGCGGTCTGCAGGCGGACCCGGATGTCTCCCACGAAGGTGCCGCGGGTCTCGCGCTCGACCACGGCCGGATCGAGCGCCGCCTCGTCCTCCGAGCAACTGATCGACAGGAAGAGCCCCTGGCTGGGGTCGTCCCAGGTCTGGCGCTGGATGCTCCGGCAGGCCCGGGCGAGCTCGGCGAAGTCTCCCTGCGCCGCGCGGTGGATCGAATTCGGCACGCGGGCCGCCGCCTCGGCCGAGTAGAGGCGATGGGGGAGGGTCAGCCGCACCAGGTCGAGGCTGAGGTGGACGGTCTCCTTGGGGGCTGCTGCCCGCCCGGGGGTCGCGGGCCGCGCCGGCACCTCGACCTCGACCGGGCCGGCGGCGAGGCGCTCGGTCATCCGTGCGAAGTCCTCGCGCAGCTTCGGGAAGGCGGTGGCGCAGGCCGGGTCGGCCGCGCAGGCGTCGAAGGTCAGGTTCAGGGCGCGCTGGTGGTCGCGGGCGACATGGAGGGGATAGCGCACATCCACCGGGCCGGCGGCGAGGAGGACGGCGCTGCGCACCCGGTCCGGGTAGGCGCGCAGGTAGACCTGCGCCGCCGCCGAGCCGTAGGAGGCGCTGAGCAGGTTGATCCGGCCGTACCCGAGGGCCCCGCGGATCTCGTCCAGGTCGGCCATGGCGATCGGGGTGGTGTAGAGCCGGAGGTCGGCCTTCTGCTCCAGCTTGCGGCGGCACTCCCGCAGCTCGGCGAGGCGGAAGAGGTCGGAGCCGGACCCGGCCCCCAGGCCATCGCAGGCCAGCGGGTTCGAGGCGCCGGTGCCGCGCTGGTCGATCAGCACGAGGTCGCGGTCTTCGAGGATGTCGTCGAGGAGGGTGGCGAGGTCGGCCGCCGCGGTGCTGGCGGCGTTGCCGGGTCCGCCGTCGAGATAGAAGACGGGGTCCGGCTTGGGGCTCGGGGAGCGCGCCGAGAGGACGGTGACGAAAATCCCGATGCGGCGGCCGGCGCGGGCTTCGCGGTTCTCCCAGACCGGATAGGCCCCGCAGACGGCCTGGCGCTGGACGCCGGGGAGCCAGCAGGGGCGCAGCCAAGAGAGGTCGCGGGAGGCGGGGGAAGGGTGTGATCTTGCCGAGGCCGGTGGGGCCGCCACCATCGCGGCTGGGAGCGCCGGCTTCCAGTCGGCCATCCAATCAAAGTTACTTTGCCGGCTGGAAGCCGGCGCTCCCAGCCGCGGTATCTCGGGAGGAGACGCTTCGGCTGGAGCCGACCTGCCTGCAGCCCCCACCTCCGCCAGGAGCACCAGGGCTACTGCGAAGTGGGGGGCTCTCACTGCGCGGTGACGGGGCGGCTCGTGGACGGGTTCGCCAGGAGCTCGCGCAGGATCGCCGGCTCGACCGGCTTGACGTAGTGGAGGTGGATGCCCGCCTCCTGGGAGCGCCGGCGGTCCTCCGGCTGGCCGTAGCCGGTCATGGCGACGAGCAGGGCGTGGTCCAGCCCGACCTCCTCGCGCAGCTTGCGGGCGACCTGATAGCCGTCCAGCCCGGGCAGGCCGATGTCGAGCAGCACCACCTCGGGGCGCTGCTCGCGGGCGGCGTCGATCGCCGCCAGGCCGTCGTTGACCACCTGGACCTCGTGCCCCCAGAGGCGGAGCAGGGCGGCGAGGCTCTCGGCCGCGTCCACGTTGTCCTCGACCACCAGGACGCGCGAGCGGTGGGTGAGCGGCGAGGCCGGCTCGTCGGACTCGTAACGCTCGGCCGCGACGCTCGGCCCCGGCCGCACCGGCAGGCGCACCACGAACTCGCTGCCCTGGCCGAGGCCCGGGCTGTGCGCCTCGACGGTGCCGCCGTGCATCTCGACGAGGCTCCGCACCAGCGTCAGGCCAATCCCCAGCCCCCCCTCCGAGCGGGCGAGGGAGCCGTCCGACTGGACGAACGGCTCGAAGACCCGCCCGAGGACGTCGGGGGGCACGCCGATCCCGGTGTCGCGCACCCGCACGGTCGCCTCCGGCCCCTCGGACTTCACGACGAGCCAGATCTGGCCCCCCGGCATGGTGTACTTGGCCGCGTTGTTGAGGAGGTTCGAGATCACCTGCTCGAGGCGGGTGGGGTCGGCCTCCAGACGGAGCGGCCGGTCGGGGAGGTCGAGCTGGAGGTGATGGCCGCGCGCCTCGATCAGCGGACGGGTCGCCTCGACCGCCCTCTCGGCGATGGTCACCAGATCGACGGCCTCCTTGCGCAGGCGGATGCTGCCGCGGGTGATGCGCGACACGTCGAGGAGATCGTCGACCAGGCGGGCGAGGTGCTTGACCTGGCGCTCGACCATCTCGCGCGAGGCGCTGAAGGAGGGATCGACGATCTCGGCCTGGCGCATCAGCTCGACGGCGTTGCGGATCGGCGCGAGCGGGTTGCGCAGCTCGTGGGCCAGCATGGCGAGGAACTGGTCCTTGCGGCGGTCGGCGCCGGCCAGCTCCTCGGCGCGGCGGCGCAGCTCCTCTTCCAGGCGCTTGCGCTCGGTGATGTCGAGCTGGGTCCCCCAGGCGCGCACCAGGGCGCCCCCTTCGATCACGCCGACCAGGTTGTTCAGAAAGGTTTTCGGGTTGCCGTCCTTGTCCACTTCGTGGGACTCGGCGCCGACCAGCCGGTAGCCCGAGTGGATGAAGCTGCGCAGGTACTCCACGTTGTGCGGATCGGAGCGCGGCAGGAGGTCGCCGAGCGCGGCGCCGACCAGGTCCTCGGCGTGGGCCAGGCCGTACATCTGCGCCATGGCCTCGTTGCACTCGGCGAGGTAGCCGTCGCGGTAGTAGAGCTCGATCTGCTCGTCCTCGGGCAGGCCGCAGGAGACTGGCGAGCGGACCTCGTAGCGCCAGATGCCGACGGAGCTCTGCTCGAAGAAGGCGCGGTAGCGCTCTTCGCTGGCGGCGAGATCGCGCCCGGCGAGCACGCGCGGGGTGACCTCCCGCACTGACACCAGCGTTCCCTCGGCCGGAGGACGCCCTCCGTCCTGGAACGGCGACACCTCGACGTCGAAGAACCGTTCGCCGAGGCAGCCGAGCCGGGGCGAGTCGGCGGGCGTGCCGAACGGGAAGGGGAGGCCGGTCGTGTCCTCGACCATGGGAAGGAGGCGCGCGAGGCTCTTGCCGTTCGCTCCCTCTGCCGCGCGGCCCAGCAGGTGCTCCGCCGCCAGGTTGAAAAGCTGCACGAAACCTTGACTGTCTATGACAAAAACGGCCTCACGGAGGTGATCGAGAGCCGCAAGCGCCCAATCCCGCTCCCCGGGCCGATCCGCGGTGACCATTTTGTTGTTCGTCTCGTCTCTCCCCTGTTTCACTCGGCAACAGGGGCGTCTATTGTAGACTTTCTACAACGTTCCTATTGGCTCCACCGTTGCGGGTGGGTCCCCGGGGCCTTCGAGGCCCTCTTCTTTCCCATGTCTGAGCAGATTGCGTGCCAGAGGAGGAGTGGTCATGGATCAGAATGCTCGCCTGCTGCTCGCCAAGATGATCTGGCCGAAGGACAACCAGACCCCCCGGCCGGACCTCCGCGCCGCTCGCGATCTGCTGCGCGGCACCCTTGTCCGCGGGGAGGACTACGGCGACACCTGGCCGAAGGACAAGAACCGCGACCTCAACCGCTGGGCCGCCCTCAAGGTCGCCTTTGCGGGGCTGGACGTGCCCTGGATCGATGACCTCACGCCGACCAACGGGGGCTATGGCAACTGGCTCTGGCGCGAAAAACAGGGGCCAAAGCGGGCGCCCGGATCGCAGAACATCCCCTGTCACGAGAACGCCACCAAGCTCTATATGGCCGTCCGGCGCGGCAAGCCCCAGGCCGTCCGGGCGCTCCTGCAGTGGTGGCAGGGCTGGGGCGACCTGATGCAGCGCAAGTGGATGGGGGATGAGCTGCTGAGCCGCGAGTACGGGCCGACGGTGACCGAGGCCGTTCATGCCGTGCTGGAGGCTTTCGAAAAGCAGGGCGCCGCGCTGACCGGTCCGGACCCGGGTCTGGCCGCCGAGGTCCGCGGGCTGCTCGACGGCTATCTCAACGACTGGTACTTCGAGAATGCCTTGCGGGCGGTGCCCTGGGTCAAGGCCGACATGCGGCAGGGTCCGCCGTCCGGCCGCTCGGACCTCGACCTTTCGATCGTCGTGGCCGGCATGCGCTCGGCGCCGTCGTTCAGTCTGGCCTATCAGGCCGAGCCGCTGCTGGCCCTGATGCTGGACTGGCCGCTGGTGGGCAAACCGCAACTGTCGAGCGATCCGCACGCCTGGTCGGATTATCCGGTGGACGACCGGGTGGCGATCCCGGCCCTGTCGTCCTGGCGCCCGAAGGCGAGCGTGCTGGCCTGCGCCGCCGCCCGGCTCGATCCTGCCGGGGCGGACACCCCCCAGTTCTTCGACGCCTCGATCTGCCGCCGCAAGCAGGGGGACGAGCCCGTCACCGTCACCGGCTACCACACCGCGCGGCTGGCGGACGGCGGGCTGGTGAGCTGGATCGACGAGGACACCAATCACGAGACCGTGCCGACCTCGATCTATGCGGTGAGCCGCGACGGCCAGGTCCGCCTCGTCCAGCCGGTCAAGTCGGACGAGAACGGTCCCAACAAGGGGCACCGCAAGGTGCCGCGCTCGACCGTCGAGGCGCGGCTCGACGACGCCGGGCGCCTGACTCTGACCGTGTTGCAGTTTCCGACCGGCGGCGGCGATCCCCAGGTCTTTGCGGAGGAGGTCTTCGAGGGGGTGCGGACGATCGACGGCCGCGCCGACCGCGAAGGGCACGGCATTCCGGCGTAGGATGTCGCGCGGAGCCCATGCACCCATGAGAACCTCGCGCCTTCTGCTGTCCCTCGCGGTCCTGCTTGCGCCGGGGGCGCTCGCCGCCCAGAGCGCCGGTCCGCTGACCTTGCCCGAGGCCCCGCCCAAGAGCGCGGCGGTCCGCCCGGATCCCACGGCGGCCGCGGCGCCGCACATCGCCGAGACCTACGGGGCCGCTCCGCTCGCGGTGCTGCGGCCGGCGGCCGCGGCGGCGCCGGAGCGGCTGGCCGAGGTCGCGGCCTGGAACGCCGCCGGCCGCCGGCCGGTGCGCGACGGCTTCAGCCGGCCGCTGCCACAGGCCCGGCGGGTCGCCTTCGCCGCCGACCGACTGACCGGCGCGGCGGGCGAGCTGGCGGGCGGCTTCTACGCCTGGCCGTCCTTCGACCGGGTGGCCTGGGGCGCCGAGGTGCGGGTGGAGGGGGCGGCGCGGCTGCGGCTCCATCTCGGGCGCGTCCGGCTGCCGGCGGGGGCGCGGCTGTGGGTCCACGGCGACGGCGAGAGCGCCGGCCCCTTCGGTCTCGAGCTGCGCGGCCCGGCCGGCGACCTCTGGACGCCCAGCGTGGCCGGCGAGGCGGTCCGCCTCGACGTGGAGATCCCGGCCGGCGCCCTCGGGACGGGGGAGCCTTTCGGCTTCGACCTCGACCGGGTGGCGGAGATCGTGCCGGTCGAGGAGGCGCTTCTCGGGGAGTGCAATGTGGACGCGGCCTGCGTCGGCCGCGACACGCTGGATTCGCTCGACACCTACCGCAAGGCCGTGGCCCGCCTCCACTTCATGAGCGGCGACAACGGCTATCTGTGCAGCGGCGGCCTGCTCAACGATTCGGATCCGCGGACCGCGGTGCCCTATCTCCTGACCGCCCACCACTGCCTGTCCACGGCGGAGGAGGCGGCCACCCTGGAGGCCTACTGGGACTATGCGGCGCGCGGCTGCGACGGTCCCTCCCCCGGTCTTGGCCAGGTGCCGCGCAGCCAGGGGGCGGACCTCCTGGCGAGCAGCAGCGCCACCGACTTCACCCTGCTGCGCCTGCGCCAGATCCCGCGCGGCCGGACCTTCCTCGGCTGGAACGCCGACGGCGCCGCCATCGCCGCGGGGACGCGCCTCCACCGCCTCTCCCACCCCGGCGGCCGGACGCAGAGCTACGCCGCGACCCGGGTGGACCTCGCGGCGCCGACCTGCGCCGGACCGCGGCCGCGCTTCCTCTACTCGGTGATCGAGACCGGCGGCACGTTCGGCGGCAGCTCGGGGGCGCCGGTGGTGACCTCGAACGGCCAGGTGGTCGGCCAGCTCCTCGGCGGCTGCGGCTCGCCGGACGACTGCGATCCGGCCCAGTTCACGGTGGACGGCGGCTTCGCCGCGACCTACGACCAGGTGAGGGATTTCCTCGATCCGCCGCGGGCCTGCAAGGCCGCGCCCGGTGACCTCTGCCTGGGGCGGAGCCGCTTCCGGCTCCAGCTCACCTGGCAGGACGCCGGTTCCGGCGCCGTCGGGACCGGCCGCGCCATCCCCCTGCGCCGCAACGAGACCGCCGGCCTGTTCAGCTTCGGCGATCCGGCCGCCCCGGAGCTGTTGGTGCGGGTCGAGCCAGACGGGGACGGCTTCCGGGCTCTCTACAGCGCTCTTGGCCCTCTCGCCGAGCGGCGCTTCACCCTCTCGGTCGCCGACGCCGCGACCGGCGAGGTCCGGCGGTTCGACGAGACGCCGCGCCGCTGCGCCCAGGAAGGACAGACCGGCGACGCGCTGGTCGCTCTGGTTGGCCAGAAGGCCCGGAAGCCCGCGGCCGGCACCTGCGTCGCCCGCGCCGACAC
>DATAHG010000007.1:0-6106 GCA_036263295.1 Thermoanaerobaculia bacterium
GCAACGAGACCGCCGGCCTGTTCAGCTTCGGCGATCCGGCCGCCCCGGAGCTGTTGGTGCGGGTCGAGCCAGACGGGGACGGCTTCCGGGCTCTCTACAGCGCTCTTGGCCCTCTCGCCGAGCGGCGCTTCACCCTCTCGATCGCCGACGCCGCGACCGGCGAGGTCCGGCGGTTCGACGAGACGCCGCGCCGCTGCGCCCAGGAAGGGCAGACCGGCGACGCGCTGGTCGCCCTGGTTGGCGAGAAGGCCCGGAAGCCCGCGGCCGGCACCTGCGTCGCCCGCGCCGACACGCTCTGCCTGCTCGGCCGGCGCTTGGCGGTCCAGGTGGACTGGAGCGGCGGCAAGGGTGTCGCCACCTCCCTGGGCCGGCTGGCCGGCCTGTTCGCCCTGGCCGACCGCAACCGGCCGGAGCTGGCGGTGCGGGCGGAGGAGACGCCGGAGGGCGTCCGCCTCTCCTACGCGGCGCTGTCTGACGAGGGCTTCACCCTGACAGTGACCGACACCCTGGCGGGGGGAGCCCGGACCACGTTCGAGGCGGCGCCCGGGCAGGCCTGCGGCGGCCCTCGGGGCGACCGTTGAGACGGCTCGCCCTGCGGCACCCCGGCGGCGTGACGCCGGTCGAGGTGGGGGAGGGGGCGCTCGCCGCCGTCCGGGAGGACCTCGCGGCCTGGCTGGCCGGCCGTACCGTCTTCGTGGTCAGCTCGCCCCCCATCCTGGCCCTGCACGGCGCGCGGCTGGAGCCGTTGCGGGAGGCGGCGGCGCGCTGGGTCGTCCTGGAGGTCGAGGACGGCGAGGCGGCCAAGACGGTCGCCACGGCCGGCCGGCTCTGGGAGGCGATGCTGGCGGCCGGCGGCAAGCGCGACAGCCGCCTCCTCGCCTTCGGCGGCGGCAGCGTCGGCGACCTCGGCGGCTTCGTGGCCGGCTGCTTCCTGCGCGGCATCCCGTTCGTCCAGGTCCCGACCACCCTGCTCGCCCAGGTGGACGCGGCGGTCGGCGGCAAGACCGCGGTCGATCTGCCGGGGGGCAAGAACACGGTCGGGCTCTTCTTCCACCCGGCCCGCGTGGTGAGCGACACCGCGGTCCTGCCGACCCTGCCGCGCGGCGAGCTGCGCTCCGGCCTGGTCGAGGTGATCAAGATGGCGGCCCTCCTCGATCCCGCCCTGCTGCGGGCGGTGGAGGGGGGGCTGGAGCCCCTGCTGGCGGGCGACCCCGCCGCCCTGGAGCCGGTGGTGGCCGCGGCCGCGGCGGCCAAGATCGGCGTGGTCGAGCGCGATCCCGAGGAGGCGGGGGACCGCCGCCTCCTCAACTTCGGGCACACCCTCGGCCACGCCATCGAGTCGGCCTGCGCCTACGGCGGCCTGCGCCACGGGGAGGCGGTGGGCTACGGCATCCTCTTCGTGCTCCGGCTCGCCCTGCGCCGGGGGCTCGATCGGGCCTTCGCGGAACGGCTCGCCGCGCTGCTCGGCCGCCTCGGCCTGCCCCCCTTGCCGGCACTCGACCCGGCCGACCTGCTCGACCGCATGAGCCGCGACAAGAAGGCGCGGGAGAGCGGGCTGACCTGGGTGCTGCCGGCCGCCCTGGGGGCCGGAGCGATGGTGGACGGCATCGCGGCGGGGGAGGTCGAGGCGGAGCTGCGCGGCTTCCTGCGCGCCCCATTCTCGTTGCTCCTTTGAAATGCCCTGGATTCGTCTATAATCATAAGGTCAATCCGCGCACCGTCTATGAGAGAGACACTCCGCAAATTCTTCCGCCGCATGAAATTGCGGTATGTGCTGCTCATAGCGCTACTTCTGTCCGGCATCATTCCCCTGGGCATCAGCAGCGTCCTGCTGATCGAGCAGAACAAGGACATCCTGCGCAACTCCGAGCGCGACTACCTGATCGGTGAGGCCAAGGGCCTGTCCGGCCGGGTGAACGACTATCTGCTGTCGGTGCGCCGCCAGCTCGGCCAGCTCGGGCTGGGGGTGATGAACGCCGGGGCGCCTCCCGCCGACGGGGGGCCCGTGGAGATGGCCAGCCGGCTGCGCGCTCCCTGGCTGGAAGGGTATGTGCGGGCCTTCCTGAACGACAACCCGGACGTCCTGGCGGTGCGCGTGCTCGACGCTGCCGGGCAGGGCGCGCTGGTGCGGACGCGGAACCTGACGGCCGAGGAGGACGCGGTCCTCAAGGCGGCCTTCGACGAGGCGAGCCACGCCAAGACCGGTCCCTCCTACCGCTTCGTTACGGCGGACCAGGGGCAGGAGCCGAAGGTGGTCCTGGCGGTGCCGATCGCCAGCGCCCCGGGCCAGGCGCCGCAGCTCGTGGTCGAGGCGCTCCTGCGGTTCCGGGCTCTCCAGGAGGTATTCCAGGGCGCCCTGCAGATGCGCGGCGTCGGCGTCTTCCTGGTCGACCGCACGGGCAAGCTCCTCTGGTCGGACGCCGGCACCCCGGAGATGGAGCAGGCGCTGCTCGGCTCCGACGTGGTGCGCTCCTTCGTCCAGCGGCCGATGAACTCCACCCTCGAATACGACTTCCAGGCCGCCGACGGGCGCCAGGAGGTCCTGGCCCAGGTCAGCCCCATCGAGGAGAACGGCTGGGGTCTCATCGTCCAGAAGCCGGTCGCGGCGGCCTTCGCCGCGGTCGACGAAATGATTTTCAACACCATTCTCTCGACCCTCCTCCTGGTCGCCCTGTCGCTGTTCTTCGCCTATCTCGCGGCGCGCTGGGTCAGCAACCCGATCCAGCAGCTCAACGAGAAGAGCCACGAGATCGCGGCGGGCAATTTCGGCGGCCGGGTGGAAATGAAGGGACTGGCTTTCGAGTTCGCCGATCTCGCCGAGGACTTCAACCGGATGAGCGGCCACGTGGAGAGTTACATCCAGCAGCTACGCCAGGCCGCTCAGGCCAACCGTGACCTTTTCATCGGATCCCTGCGGGCCTTCGTGGCGGCGATCGACGCCAAGGACCCGTACACCCGCGGCCACTCCGAGCGGGTGGCCGCCGTCAGCCGGACGATCGCGCGCTACCTGCAGCTCCCCGAGGAGGTGCAGCACAAGGTCTGGATCGGCGCCCTCCTCCACGACGTGGGGAAGATCGGCATCGAGGACCGCATCCTGCGCAAGGAGGGGGTCCTCACCCCCGACGAGTACGAGCAGATGAAGCAGCACGCGCCGATCGGGGCGGACATCATGTTGCCGATCGAGCAGCTCAAGGAGATGATCCCGGCGATCCGCTGGCACCATGAGGCCTGGAACGGCCGGGGTTATCCGGACGGGCTCAAGGGGGAGCAGATCCCGCTCTTCGCGCGCATCGTGGCGGTGGCCGACACCTTCGACGCCGTCACCACGAACCGCCCCTACCAGCAGGCCTACGATCTCAACTTTGCCGTCGAGACGATCAAGAAACTCACGGGCAGCCGCTTCGACGCGAAGATCGTCACCGCTTTCCTGCGGGCCTTCGACGCCGGGGAGATCCGGGCCGGAGCGCCGCGCCAGCCGCGTCCGGAAGCCGCCGCGGCCACCGCCGCCGCACCCGCTCCGGCCGAGGCGCCGCGCGCGGCCGCCCAGCGCTGATTGAGGCCAGATCACGTTGTTCCAGTACGTCCTCGCCAATCTCCTCGCCAACAATGATCAAGCTCTCGGCGTCCTCTTCCTGGACGGCACGGGGGAGACCGTGGACCTCGCCTGCGCCGACTTCAGTCCCTACGAGATGCGGGTGCTCGGGGCCTATCTCGGGATCTATCTGCGCCAGCTCGAACGGCTGCTCGGCCAGTCCGACCTCGGCGAGACCCGCATGATCCACATCGAGAAGAAGACGGTCCACATCTACGCCATGCCCCTGCCGGACGGCTATTACCTGGCCCTCGTCCAGCGCCTGCCCGCCCTGGTGGCCCGCGCCCGCGCCACCATGGAGGACGCCGCCGAGCAGCTCAAGCGCGAGCTGTTTCCGGAGGCGTGAGGGCGCCCACGGCCGAAGCCCCAGGGGTCCGCATGGCCCGGGCCGCCAGCACCGCGGCGCTCAGCATCACGAAGGCGATCCACAGCAGGTCCGCCAGCAGCAGGTGGACGATCTGCATCCAGATCGGGGCGAGCAGGGCGACGTTGATCACCCCGGCGCAGATCTGGAAGAAGACGAGCCCGGCGGTCAGCCGGCCGAAGAGCGCCACCTCCGGGCCGAGGTGGCGCTTGAAAAGCTGCAGTCCCATCCAGGCGACATAGAGCCCGGCGGCCACCGCGATGACCGGGTGGAGGATCCGCAGGCGGATCAGCAGATGAGCGGCGGGGGAGAAGTCCGCCGTCAGGGCCTGGTCCAGCGTCATCGAGGGGAAGAGGGTGTCCCCGAGGGCGGCGATGGCGCCGCTCATCCCGGCGAGCAGCAGGCCGAGCAGGCCGGGCCAGAGACCCGCGCCCGGCAGCCCGGCGGCGTGCCAGACGCCGCGCCAGGAGAAGTCGGCGCCGCCCCCGGCGGCGCGGGCGGTGAGGGTGAGAGCCGCCAGCAGGAAGAAGGTGTTCAGCAGGTGGGTCCCCATGAACAGGGCGCGCGCCACCGACTGATTGTCGGCGACCAGCTCGAACAGCACGAGGCCGGCCCCGACCGCCGCCTCGCCGACCATGAAGACCAGGGACCACACCGCCCAGGTGCGGGCGGCGTGGCCTTTCGGACGGTGGCGGAACGCCATCCAGACCAGCCCGACGACAAGGAGGAGGGCGAGGCCGCTGGTCACGCGGTGGGAGAGCTCGATCAGGGTGTCGATCCGGGGGGCGTGGGGGATGACCTCCCCGTTGCAAAGCGGCCAATGGCTGCCGCAGCCGGCCCCGGAGCCGGTGGCGCGAACGGCGGTGCCCCAGAGGACGACCAGCACGTTGCAGGCGAGGGTCAGCCAGGAGTAGCGGGCGAAGCGGTCCATGGTGGGATCATAAACCCTGCTGATACCCTTGAGCCTCGATACCAAGGAGGTCATCCGATGCGGATCCGGACCAGCTCTGTCGCCTTCCTCGCCTTCCTGGGGCTTGCCGCCCTGGGCCTGGCTCCCGCTCCCACCCCGTCCCTCGCCGCGGCCGCCGCGGAGCCCGAGCCGCCGCGCCCCAAGGGGGTCGCGACCTTCTCGATCCTGGGCTACGACCCGGCGACCGGCGAGGTCGGCGGCGCCGTGCAGTCGCGGGTCTTCTCCGTCGGCAACGGCGTGCTCTGGGGCGAGGCCGGCGTCGGCGTCGCCGCCACCCAGGCCATCGTGGACGTCAGCTACGGTCCGCAGGCCCTCGAGCTGCTGCGCCAGAAGGTGGCGCCGCAGGAGATCCTCCGCCGCATCTGGGACCGCGACCCCGACCCCTGGCCGACCGAGTGGACCAAGAAGGGGCGTCAGTTCGCGGTCATCAACGCCCAGGGGGAGGCGGCGGCCTTCACCGGTCCGGAGGCGACCGCCTGGGCCGGCCACAAGGTCGGGAAGAACTGCACGGCGCAGGGCAACATCCTGGCCGGGCCGGCCGTGGTCGAGAAGATGGTCGAGGCGTTCGAGAAGACCCCGGGGCACCTCTCCCTGCGGCTGCTCGCGGCCATCGAAGCCGGCCAGATGGCGGGGGGCGACAAGCGGGGGATGCAGTCCGCCGCGATGCTGATCGTCCGCAAGGACGGCGGCGTCTGGCTCCACAACGACGTGGCCCTGCGCCTCCAGGTGGACGACAGCCCGCAGCCCCTCCAGGAGCTGCGCCGGCTGGTCGAGAAGGCGGCGGGGGAGCGCGAGCGCTGGGAGAAGGGGCGGGCCGAGATCGAGAAGAACGAGAAGGCCGCCAAAGAGACCAAAGAGGCGCCCAGGAAGGAGGGCCGCTGAGCCGTCCCGCTCCGAGGTCGCGGCCGTCCCACGGCAGAGACGGTTGCAGGAACGATCATGAGCGGTGCTCCAGGGGAAATGCCGCCCTCCCCCGGCGGCACGGCCCTTGCTGAAGGCCGGGGACGGAGCTCCAGATGAAAACTCGCCCCGGGCTTCGAAAGCGGGGTGGAGACAAAAACGGTCTCATGGAGGAACAGTGATGTTTCGATTGAATTCTCTTGCTCTCTCCGCTTTTTTACTGCCGGCGCTGATCCTCCCGGCGGGTCTCAACGCCGCGAGCTCCGCGCACGCCGCGAAC
>DATAHG010000008.1:0-5683 GCA_036263295.1 Thermoanaerobaculia bacterium
TTGAGCGCCACGATCGGGTCGATCCGGGCGGTACGCCGGGCCGGCACGTAGGTGGCGAGCAGCGCCACCGCCAGGAGCGCCAGAGCGATCCCCACCAGCGGCAGCGGATCCCGCGGATCGACCTGGAACAGCACCCCCGAGACGAACCGGCCGACCACCAGCCCCAGCCCGAGACCCGTGGCCACCCCGATGATCGCCAGGCGCAGGCCGCGCGAGAGCACCATCCGCAGCAGGTCCTGGGCCTGGGCGCCGAGCGCCATGCGGATGCCGATCTCCGGCACACTCTGCTTGACCGAGTAGGAGAGCATGCCGTAGAGCCCGATCATGGCGAGCACCAGCCCGAGGAAGGCGAAGGCGCCGATCAGGACGGCGCTGAAGCGCTGCGGCCCGAGGAAACCGGCGATGTGGCGGTCCAGCGTCGTGACATTGGTGACCGCCTGATTGCGGTCCACCGCCCAGACCGCCTGGCGGACCTTGTCGGCCAGTTCCTCCGGGTCGTTGCGGGTATGGACCATCAGCGACAGCGGCAGCATCGGGGCGACCTGCTGGTAAGAGAGGTACCAGACCGGCCGGTCGGAGCGGAAATTGAAGCGGTCCTCCTTGGCGTCGCGCACCACGCCGACCACCGTGAACCAGGGGTCCTCCGGATTGGGCGGGAAGCTCGCCTTGAGCCGCTTGCCGATCGGGCTCTGCCCCGGCCAGGCGCGCCGCGCGAGCTCCTCCGAGATCACCACCACGCGCGGCGTGTTCTCCCGGTCCCGTTCCGACAGCAACCGCCCCTGGACCAGCTTCACGCCGAGCGTCTGGAGGTACTCCGCGCTCACCACCCGGTTGGCGGTGATCGGCTCCTCGGTGGCGTCGATCACCTCGGTCCCCTCGGCGAACCAGGACGAGTCGAACGAGGCCAGGGCCAGGGGGACATTCGTGGTCGTCCCCGCCGAGATCACGCCGGGGAGCTGCCGCACCTGCTCGACCACCTGCTGGACGAAGGCGCGGCGCTGCTGCGGCTCGGTGTACTTGTCGCGCTGCAGGTAGATGTCCATCACCAGCCGGTTTTGCGTCTCGAAACCGAGCGAGGCGTTGCTGAGGCGCTGGAAGCTGCGCACCATCAGCGTGGCGCTGAACAGCAGGACCACCGCAACCGTGATCTCGGCCACCACCAGGACGGCGAGGAGGCGCCGGCTGGCCTTGCTGCCGCTGGCGCGCCGCCCGCCGCGCAGGTGGAGGAGCATGCTCCCCGGCAGCGCCGTGCGGGTCGCCGGTACCAGCCCGAACACGATCCCGGTGAGCACCGAGACGCCGAATGCGAACAGCAGCACCCGGGAGTTGATCCCGGCGTCGAAGAACACATTCTTGAGAGCCGGCGCGTAGACCGGGGTCATCGACATCAGGACCGGCGTGGTCCAGGCCGCGAGCAGGACCCCGGCCACCCCGCCCACCAGCGCGAGCAGCACGCTCTCGGTGAGGAGCTGCGCCACCAGGCGCGGGCGGGTGGCCCCGAGGGCGGTCTGGACCGCCACCTCGTGGCTGCGCTCCAGCGAGCGGACCAGCAGCAGGCTCGCCACATTGGCGCAGGTGATGAGCAGCAGCAGGCCGACGATCGAGATCACCAGATAGAGGGCGGGCTGGATGAAGCCGTTGATGTCCCCCAGGAGCTGCTGGCGGAGAGGAATCAGCTTGATCCCCCACCCCTTGCGGTCCTCCGGATAGGCCTGCTCGAGCTGCCGCGCCAGGGCGCGCGCCTCGGTATTCGCCTCCTGCAGGCTCACCCCTTCGCGGATCCGCGTCACCAGCAGGAAGCTGTGGGCCGCCAGAGTCGTGAACGGCAGGCCTTTGATGTCGCGCGCGATCGGCACCCAGATCTCGGTGCCGAGCGGCAGATCGAACTGCGGGGGGAGGATCCCCACCACCGTATAGACCTGATTCTCCAGCCGGAGGGGCTGGCCCACCAGGCGGGTGTCCCCGGCGAAGCGGCGCTGCCAGAGACCGTAGCCGACCAGCGCCACCGGGGTCGCCCCCTCCCGGCAGTCCTCGGCGGTGAACCCGCGGCCGAGGATCGGCTTCACCCCGAGCGTCGGCAGGTAATCGACCGTGAGGCCGGCCCCCTCGACCCGCTCCGGGCGGTCGCCGCCGGTAAGATTGAAGCTGCGGCGCTGCGATATGCCGGCGCTCTCGAACGACTTCCCCTGTTCCTTGAGCGTCATATAGGTGAGCAGCGAGGACTCGAACGGATCGTTCTCCCCCCGCATGTCGAGAGAGAAGGCGAGGCGGCTCACGTTCTTGACGGGAAGGGGACTGAGGAGCAGGGCGTCGATGACGCTGAAGATGGCGGTGTTGGCGCCAATCCCCAGGGCCAGACAGAGCACGATCACCGTCGTATACAGACGGTTGTTGAGCATCCTGCGCAGAGCGTGCCGGGCGTTCAGCAGAAGAGTGTCCACAGACCGCAGTCCCCCCGTTCGAAGGAGCACATTATAGAGAGCTTTCCAGCGCTGCGCGGATCGCTCCGAGCTGGATCTCGAGATCCTCGTCGCCGAATCGGCCGATCCGCTCGCGCGCCGTGGCGAGGCCGCTGCGCGCGAAGAAGCCGGGGAGGACCGCGCCGCGGCTGCTGCGCAGATCCGTCGACGAAGGATGCGCCAGGAAAACCGGCACGTCGCCGCTCCACAGATCGGCCCGCTCGGCCTCGGCGATCCACTCCAGGGCCGGGCGTCCGGCGGTCTCCAGCCAGAGCCGGTCGAGCAGGCGGTCGCGGTCCAGACCGTCCCCCAACGCCCCGGGGTGGAGCGACTCCTCCAGCAACCAGACATAGAACGAGGTCGAGCGCAGGACGACCCGGACCTCGTCGGCGGCGAAGGCGTCGAGCGGGCCGCCGGGCGCGGCCAGCGCCTCGCGGTGGGCCACGATCCGGCGATAGGTGGAGCGGAAGCCTTCGAGCAGGGGTTCGAGATAGTCGCGCGGCTCGATGTTGCCGTCCGCGCCGGCCAGGGCCGGGAGGTTCTGGAAACCGACGAGGGGCATGCGCTGCCGCACCTGGCGCATGGAGTCGGCGCCGCCGCCGGCCCAGGCCGCGACCGGCGCCACCGAGAGTTGGCCGCCGGCACCGCCCAGCCCGCTCAGGTCGGTGGCGGCGCCGTGGGGGAGGAGACCGATCCGCAGGACGGAAGAGGGCTCCGGGGCGCCGCCGCGCGACGCCGCCGGAGCGTCGAACAGCGCCTCCGCGTCCACCACCACCGGGTACTCGCCGCTCGCGATGATGTTGTCGGCGTGCATGTCGGTGCCCCCCAGGGCATAGAGCACCGCGAGATTGGCGCCCTGCCGGCCGTAGAAGCGCTCGACCTCCTCGGGAGTGGAGCAGGGCTGGTGCGGCACGGTCTCGACCCAGCCATAGCGGCCGCGGTCGATCACCTGGAAAGTGCGGAAGGCGAGGCCCGGCGCGGGTCCGGGCGCGCGTCCGTCGAGCCACGCGAGCAGGCTCTGGAGGTGCCCTTCGACGCTCACCGGGCGGGGTTTGTAGACCGTCGTAAAACCCGAGGCGAACGAGCACAGGGCGACAGAGCGCCCCTGGCGGTGGCGGTCGCCGGCCAGGCGGACGCGTTGAAGGGCGCCGAGGTCGCGGCCGCCGTGCAGGCGCTCGGTTAGGCGCTCCCAATCCTGGTCGAGGCGCTCGAAAAGGTCGCCCAGCGCGGCACGCCACTGCTCGACGTACTCGGCGAGGAAGCGGGCGAGCACCGGATACTCCTGGTAGAAGGCGAGACGGCCGGTCGGGTCCACCAGGCCGGCCGCGAAGCTCTGGAACCGCTCGGCCGGCGTCACCCCTTCCAGACGCCCGAGCAGGCGGGCGGCGTTGAGCTCCAGGACCAGCGGGCGGGCCACCATGTTGAGCAGCCGGGCCCGCAGCTCGCCGAGGCACTGGAGCTCGATCCGGCCGCGATCGACCCGGCCATGCCGCGCCAGCGGCTGCAGGCTGGCCGCGAGCCCCGCCCGCGCCTCGCTCAGGAACGGCGTCAGGACCGGCGCGAACGCCGCCTGCCAGGTCGATCCCTGGACCGGCGCCGTGGCCGCGACCGTCTCCGGGAAGAGCCGGTCGAGAGCCCGCCACCAGGCCGGCGGCGCTCCTGGAAGCGGGGCCGCGGCCGGCCCGGCCTCCAGCAGAGCCAGAAGCCCGGCCTCGTCGAGACCCGCGGCGGCCAGGCGCCGCTCGAAACGGCCCGCGGCCCGGAAGCTCGGCAGGGCGCGCCAGCGCGCCAGGCGCCGGGCGGCCCGGCCGGCGCGTTCCGGATCGCTGGACGGCGCCCCGGCGGAGCGCCGTTCGGACAGGCCGAGGGCCGCCGACCAGTCGGGCCGCGCGCTCAACCCTCCTCCTCCAGATCGAAGAACGTCGGGTCCACGTCCGGGCACCAGCCGAGCAGAGAGAGCGCCTCCTCGGTCTCCGGCCCGGGCGCCGCGCCGGAGAGCTCGGCCAGATCGGTCAGGAGAGGGCCCACCGGATTCTCGGGCAAGGCCAGGCGGCGGCCCGGATCCAACTGTTCGCGAAAGTCTTCATCCTTCCAGGCGCGCACGATTTCTTCAGCAAACATGGGCATCCTCACGGTTGTCTCATCTGCGCGGCACGACCGCACTTCCCAGTTTAGGGTGCCGGAACAGGGGCTGGAAGCGCTCGGAACGGGTCGTTCCGGGCGGTGTGGGCGAAAGGAGAAGGATGCACAAGATCGTGCTGACGGACAGCGAGGTAGAGCAGATCCGGGCCTTGCTGGACGGGCTGGCCGGCCTCTTTGAATCGGTAGAGGACGACGACTTCCTGCGGCAGGCCGCGATCCTGGCCCACGAGCTGCCCCGGCGTCTCCGGGTCCACCTGAACGACTTCCGGCTCCTGGAGCCCACCTCGGCAATCTGCCTGATCTCCGGCTATCCCGTGGACGAAGAGCGGATCGGGCCCACCCCCCCGCATTGGAAGAACCGGGTCAAGCCGTCCCCGACGCTCCGCGAAGAGATGCTCTTCGTGCTCTGCGCCTCCCTGCTCGGCGAGGCGATCGGCTGGTCCACCCAGCAGGACGGCCACATCGTCCATGACCTCTGCCCGATCCAGGAGCACGAGAAAGAGCAGATCGGCACCGGCAGCGAGCAGGACATCTGGTGGCACACCGAAGACGCCTTCCACCCCTTGCGCGGGGACTATATCGGCATGATGTGCCTGCGCAACCCTGACCGCGTGCCGACCACCTTCGCCAACCTGGAGGGGCTCGGTCTGACCGAGGAAGAGCGGGAGCAGCTCTCCCGCCCGGTCTTCCCGATCCGGCCGGACAACTCCCACCGCCTGGTGAACAAGGTCAACGGCGACGGAGATCCGGCGCTGCTGGCCGCCTACCAGGAGATCGAGCGGATGAACACCGAGCCGCTGCGCATCGCCGTCCTCGAAGGCGACCTGCGGACGCCCTACATCCGCCTCGACCCCTACTTCATGGAGCCGGCGGAAGACCTCGACGCCCGCCGCGCCTTCGAGCGCCTCACCCAGCTCCTGGACGCCCGCCTCGGCGAAGTCCTCCTGGAGCCGGGCGACATCGGCTTCTTCGACAATTTTCAGTCCGTCCACGGCCGGCGCGCCTTCAAGGCCCGCTACGACGGCACCGACCGCTGGATGAAGCGGCTCAACGTCACCCGCGACCTGCGCCGCTCCCGCGCC
>DATAHG010000009.1:0-6211 GCA_036263295.1 Thermoanaerobaculia bacterium
GTCCACCGGCAGCGGCTCTTCGACCGGCTCGACGAGGGGGCCCAGACCGCCCTCACCCTGGTCGCCGCGCCGGCCGGTTTCGGCAAATCCACCCTGATCAGCGACTGGCTGCGCAGCCGCCCGCGGCCGGCCGGCTGGGTCTCCCTGGAGCCAATCGACAACGACCTGCGCCGTTTCCTGGCCTATCTCGCGGCGGCCTTCGAGCGCCCCCTGCCGGGCTCGGCTCGCGCCCTGGTCGCCGCCCTGGCCGCCTCACACCTGCCCGACCCGGAGGCGCTCCTCACGCCGCTGCTCAACGAGCTGTGGGAATGCCCTGGCTGCGTCCTGGTGCTCGACGACTACCACGTCATCGAGGCGCCGGAGATCCACGAGGCCCTGACCTATCTGGTCGAGCACCTCCCGCCGGAGGTCCACCTGATCGTCGCCGCCCGCTCCTACCCGCCGCTCCACCTGTCGCGCCTGCGGGCCCGCGGCCTGCTCTGCGAGCTGCGGGCCCAGGACCTGCGCTTCACCAGCGCCGAGGCCGCCGACTTTCTGCGCGACAGCATGGGCCTCGACGTCAGCACCGAGGAGGTGGAGGCGTTGGAGCGCCGCACCGAAGGGTGGATCGCCGGGCTCCAGATGGCGGCCCTCTCGCTGCGCGGCCGGGATGACGTCGGCGCCTTCCTGGCCGGCTTCAGCGGCAGCCACCGTTTCGTGCTCGACTACCTCACCGAGGAGGTGCTCGACCGCCAGCCCGCCGACCGCCTCGACTTCCTCCTGCGCACCTCGATCCTGCCGCGCCTCTCAGGGCCGCTGTGCGACGCGGTGACCGGCCGGTGTGACGGCCAGGCCGTCCTGGAGTCGCTGGAGACCGCCAACCTCTTCCTGATCCCGCTCGACGAGCGGCGCGGCTGGTACCGCTACCACCATCTCTTCGCGAGCCTCCTGCAAGACGAGCTGCGCCGCCGGCTGGCCGACGCCGAGCTCTGCGACCTCCACCGGCGCGCCGCCGACTGGTTCGCGGACCGCCAGCTCCCGGAAGAGGCCCTGGCCCATGCCGGCGTGGCCGGCGACTGGGAGCGGGTCCTGGCGATCCTGGAGCGCTATGTCGATGCCTACCTCAACCGCGGCGAGGTCGGCACCGTGGCACGCTGGTTCGAGGGGGTGCCGCGCGAGCGGCTGCACGGCCACCCGAAGCTTCTCCTGGCGCTGGCCGTGCTGCTCTTCTCCCTGCTGCGCTGGCCCGAGTTCGACGAGCTGATGCTGAGCCTGGAAGACGCCGTGGCCGCGTCGGGCGACCCGGAGCTGGCCGGCCGCCTCGACCTGCTGCGCAGCTTCCAGCTCTCCGGGCAGGGCGACTTCCCCGGGGTCATCGAGCACGCCCACCGCGCGCTGGAGCGGCTGCGCGAGGGGGATCCCTCGCGCGCCGTGGTCATCGGGATCCTCGGGATGGCGCAGGCCCGCACCTTCCAGGCCGACGCCGCCCTTGCCACCTTCGAGGAGGCCGCGGCCCTCAACTTCGGCTGCGGCAACCTGGTGTCCGCGGTGCTCGCGCGCTGCAACCAGGGGTGGCTGGAGGCGATCCTCGGCCGCCTGCGCTCCAGCCGGCAGCGTTTCGAGCAGGGCCTGGAGATGCTGGCCGCCGTGGGCGCGCCGCGCTCGCCGGCCGCGGCGCCGGCCTATGCCGGGCTCGCCGAAGTAGAGTTGGAGCAAGGGGATCTCGGCCGCGCCCTGGAGCTGGCGATCACGGCCGCCGAGTTGGGACAGGCCGCCGAGGTGACCGGCCAGGTCAGCAGTCTGGGCGTGCTCGCCCGGGTGCAGTTGGCGCGGGGCGACCTCGCGGAGGCGCGCAAGACCCTGGAACGACTGGCGGCGCTCATCCGCCTGACCGGCCTGGCGCTCTGGACCAACAGCGTGATGGCCGCCGTGGAAGCCCGCTTCGACTTGGTCCAGGCCCGCCTGGAGCGCCGGCCGGACCTGCTGTCCGCGGTCGGGCGGTGGGCCGAATCCCGCCGTCTGCTGGACGGCTGGGACGACCTGCGCGCCAGCTTCCTGCCGGACCTCGGCGCCGACCTGGCCCACTTGACCCTGGCCCGCTGGCTGATCGATTCGGGACAGGCCGAGCGGGCCCTGGAGCTGCTGGCTGCCCTCGGGAAGATCGCGGCGGAGGAGGGGTGGAACCGTTCCGTGATGGAGACCGCCCTCCTGGAAGCCCTGGCCCGCCAGAGCCGGGCCGAATCAGCCGGGGAGCCGCCGGTCGCCGCTTTTGTCCCCCTGGCCCGGGCTCTGTCGATCGCCGAGCCGGAGGGCTACGTGACCCTCTTCGCGGCCGAAGGCTCACCCTTGGCCCGACTTCTCCAGGCCTATGGAGCCGCGCACCCCGACAGCCTCCTGGAGACCCCCTACGGCCGGCGCCTGCGGCAAGCCCTGGGTCTCTCCACCGATCCCCATGAAGGGCCCGCCCACCCGGCCGGGGTTTCCGCTCCCTCCATCCTGATCCGTCCATCCCTCCCCGGAGGAGAAGCGCTGAGCGACCGGGAGCTGGAAGTCCTCCGCGCCATCGCCTCGGGCCTCTCGAACGCCGACGCGGCCCGCCGCCTCTACCTCTCGCCGTTCACGGTGAAAAAGCACCTGGAGAACATCTACGGCAAGCTGGGAGTCCACAACCGGACCGAAGCGATCGTCCAGGCCCAGCGCCTGGGCCTGCTGACGCTTGGGGCCTGATCGGCCGCGCTTCCCGGCTCCGGCTGCAGACTAGGCCACCGCGGGCGGAGCGGGCTGAATCTCTCGGCTGATTGTTTCGGACAGGCTCCGGTCCGCCTCCTCCAGATCGAAGTCGAGCTGGAGACCGAGCCAGAACCGGGCCGAGCTCCCGAAGTAGCGGGACAGCCGCAAAGCTGTATCCGGAGTCACCGAGCGCTTCCCGAGGACGATCTCATTGATTCGCCGCGGCGGGACCTTGATGTCCCGGGCCAGCTTGTTCTGGCTGATCCCGAGCGGCTTCAGGAACTCTTCCAGCAGGACTTCACCAGGATGAACATTGGGCAGCATTTCAGCCATGACAGACCTCAGTGGTAATCGAGGATCTCGACCGCGAAAACATCTCCGTCGCGCCATTCGAAGCAGATCCGCCACTGATCGTTGATACGGATGCTGAACTGCCCGGCTCGGTTGCCCTTCAGAGCTTCCAGACGGTTGCCCGGAGGGAGGCGCAGGTCCGAAAGACTCTGAGCGTTGTTCAGCATTCTCAACTTCCGGCGGGCCACCTGTTGCAAGTCGATCGGCAGCTTTCTCGTCGGCTTGCCATGCCAGATCTCTTCCGCCATTCGGCTCCTGAAGGATCTGATCACAGCTCAACTATAACGCTGTGCGTCATAGGCAGGCAAGCGACCCTACGCCGCCCAGCCCTCGCTAAAATAGGCCGGCGGATACGCCGACCGGCGCATGTGGCTAGGCCGGGCTCCCTTCTACTCTGACCTTCGTCGGGCGGTCCTGCCGGGACCGGCCCCACGCAACCGAAGCTCAGAGCCCTTGAAAGGAGCCTTCCATGTCGACGAACTTCCGTCGTTTCTCTTTCCAGACCCTGTCCGGCCTCGCTCTGCTCGTCCTGATCTCGTTTCTGGCCGCTCCCGCCGAGGCCCAGACCACCGTACCCCTCCAGGCCGGAGACTTCGAGGCCGGCTTCGGAATCGGAGCCACCCGCTTCGATGACGCCGTCAGCGATGACGACGCCGACTACCGGGTCGAGGGGCGCGGCGGTTACTTCTTCACCGACGGCTTCGAGCTCGAGGTCCAGGCCGCCCGCGCGGTCGGAGTGCTCGACCTGCAGCTCGACACCGCCTTCGTGAACGCCGTCTTCAACTTCCCCGTGGGCCGGGCCGTGCCCTACGTCCTGGTCGGGGCCGGCGGCGCCCGCATCGACGACGGCGGCCTCTTCGAAGAGAGCCGGACCGAGAACGGCACCGCCTACCAGGCCGCCCTCGGCAGCCGGTTCTTCTTCGGCGACTCCCGCATGGCGGCCCGCGTCGAGCTGTCGAGCGCCTGGGAAAACACCCTCGACGACACCAGCAATCATCTGAGCCTCACCGGCGGTCTGGTCTGGAGAATCGGAAGATAAGGACAGGGGAGAGGAACTCTCCGGCCGCTCATCGGACTCGGTCCCCAGGACGGGGGCCGGGTTCGACGCGTCTGCGACCGAAAGCCCCCGTCTGGGGCTATGATGGAAAACAAGCCTGACATCCATCTTTTCTCCAAGGAGGGATCACCGTGACCGCCGAGCCGTCGTCGCCTGCCGTCTCCGCCGCCTCGTCCACCGTCTCCGGGATCGACGTGAGCCACTACCAGGGGGAGATCTCCTGGGCCGAGGTCGCCCGCTCCGGCATCGTGTTCGCCTACATGAAGGCAACCCAAGGCCTTACCGGAGTCGACTCGCAGTTCCAGACCAACTGGAACGGAGTCAAGGAAGCCGGCCTCCTGCGCGGGGCCTACCACTTTTACCAGCCGGACGACGACCCCGACCAGCAGGCCGACCACTTCCTCAACACCGTCCCCCTTGGGGAAGGCGACCTGCCGCCCGCCCTGGACGTGGAGATCTCGAACGGCCAGAGCGCCAGCAAGATCATCCAGGGCATCGAAGCCTGGCTCACGAAAGTCCAGCAATCGACGGGGCAGACCCCGGTCCTCTACACCGACCCCAGCTTCTGGGCCACCCTGGGCACCAGCCAGTTCGGTGCCTACCCCCTCTGGATCGCCGAGTACGGCAACCTGGCGACCCCGAAGCTCCCCGCCGGCTGGAAGACCTGGACCTTCTGGCAGCACTCGGAAACCGGCACCGTATCCGGAGTCTCGACCTCGGTGGATCTGGATATCTTCCACGGGACCCTGGAAGAGCTGCGAGGACTCGTGAAGGCCTGAGAGGCGGCCGTGCCCCCGGGTCAGCGTACCCAACGGCCGGGCAAGCTTATAATTTCCAGGGCAACGTTACCGCGGTTTTCAGAAGGTTGCCGGGCCGTTCAGAAGCTTACCCGGCGGCCGGGCAAGCTTATAATTTCCGGGGTAACGTTGCCGCGGTTTTCAGAAGGTTGCCGGGCCGTTCAGAAGCTTACCCGGCGACCGGGCAAGCTTATAATTTCCAGGGTAACGTTGCCGCGGTTTTCAGAAGGTTACCGGGCCGTTCAGAAGCTTACCGCGGTTTTTAGAAGCTTGCCCGAAGACCGGGAGGGGTATCGCCCTTCCATCTTCGCCGTACTTCCGCCGATCCGGGTCGTTCAACGACATGCGCCTGTGCCAGATTGGCAGGAACCCCTTCCAGGTTTCCTCCCTGAGAGCCCTCTCATCTATATATAAGGAAGGGGCGAGGGCGAACCCCTCCTGTTTGTCTCCGAGGGAAGCCCGGGCGAAGGAAGGGATTCCATGAGGCCGGGAATGGTTCCGGGACGCCGGATCCGTTTCCACCAGACACGGACAAGGCATTCCCTATGCCCGGCAGTACTGGTCCGTGAGCCAGGGGAACGCTTCCACGAGTCGCGGGATAGGCTCCAGAACACGAGGCCGGTTCCATAGGGCATTGAATCGGATTCACCAGACTCGGGAACGTTTCCTGGAACTGGACGAACGCTCCCGAACCGCCAGTCTTCTGAGCGCGGCCCCGGGTCCGCCAAGGAGGCCGTTGCCAGATGGCGGGCCGAAGGACCCTTCCTTCCGAGGTATCGGGGGCAGCGTTCCGCTGCTTTCCGCTCTGGACCGTCTCTACTTTCAGCCGCCTGGGGGTGTTGCCGCGCCGGGGTCTCTACGGCGTCTGGCCTTCCTGGAGGGGTCGAGCCAACTCTCGTCTTCTACGTCGTATCCGAACCTGATCCATCTTCGGGAGGGAGTCAGCGAGCTTTCCGGGCTGGCTGGGTTTTTTGCGGTGGAGATGCCGGTCGTAGTGGGGAATCGGACGCGAAAGGTCCGGGCCGCTTTCGTCACCGGTGATTACTTCTCGACGCGTCAGTCCACGGTTGGGACGTGTTTTCACGGCGAATGAGGCCGCGGTGAAAAGACCGCAGGCGGTGGCTCTGGTGGTAGAGGAATTCTGGAGGACGGAGGTCGGTGGGGGATCCGAGGGTAGGGCAAGTTATTGTTAAAACCAGTCCTCGACGGAGAGTCCTTCAATCCGGCTCAGCTCCCGCACGTTGTGAGTGACGAGAGTCGCGCCGTGCTGCAGGGCCGTCCCCGCGATCAGACAGTC
>DATAHG010000010.1:0-2646 GCA_036263295.1 Thermoanaerobaculia bacterium
TCTTGAATCTATAGGGTTGAATCTCCCCTGGCGAGGGTCCCTTCCTGGTAGATCCCCGCCAGCTCTCCCACACCGCGCACCACTTCTTCTCTCTTCTGCCGCAGCTCTTGGGCGAGCCGTTTCCTTGTTCTCAGGACGAGATAGGCGCGGGCTTCTCTCCAGAAGAGAGCTCGGTGCTCGTGGAAGAGGAGGGCGGCCCAGCCGGTGAGGGGGCCGGCGATTAGGGTCAGAAGGACGGTGACCCACGGGCGCATCCAGGGCTCCAGGAGGTTGGAGAGCAGGATCGCCTCGGTGATCCAGGTGGCGGAGTAGAAGAGCATGGCTCCCAGGACTTTGTAGGTGGCCATCTGGTCCGGGGTCTTGGCGAGCGGGGGGACGAAGAGCTTCAGGACCGTGTAGGGGAGGATATTGAGGACGGTCCCCAGGGCGGCCAGGGGGAGGTGGAAGAGGAGGCGGCCGAGGCCTTCGACGACAAAGCGGAGAACTGGCGACGGCGGGTAGGCGGCGGCGACCTGGGCGTCTCGCAGGCGGAAGGTGCGGAGAAGGTCGTCGTAGGCGCGGACGGCGGCGGCCACGGCGGCGACGCGGTCGGGGTGGCGGTCTTTGAGGTCCTGGTAGCCCTCGGCGAAGGCTCTCTGGATCTCGGTCGCCTCGGCCAGGCGTCTCCCTTTGGGCATCTCCAGGGTGGGGCGCCCCCAGAGGTCGGCGGCCCGGGTGATCAGGCGGGCCTCCTCCCAGGTGTCGTGGTTGACAGTGACGTCTTTCAGGGCTTCGTCGATCCGCGCCGTCAGCGACCTCACGGCGGCAGGGCCATCCTTTATATATAGGGCGACGTCCTGGGCGGGGTCGAGGGGCTCCCCCACTTCGACCAGGGCGCGCGAGCGAAAGCGCTCCTTGGCGTCGAAGAGGAGGCCGATCGGGAGGATCTTCGTTCCCAGGCCGGGGTATTTGGCTTCGGCTTCGAGGACGATCCTGGCCGCTCCGGTTTTCAGGGGCTGGAGCGCCGGCTCGTTGTGGCTTTTCCCCTCCGGGAAGAGGCAGACCGCTCCGCCCTTCGCCAGCACCTCGTGGCATTTCGCGAACGATTCGGCGTTCTGGCGGGCGAAGGCTTCGGCGTCGAGCGGGGCGCCGCCTTTTTCCTGGTCCTGCTTGCGCTGGACCGGGATGACCTCGGCCAGCTCGAGAAAGGGACGGACGACGGGGTTCTTCCACAGGGTGCTCTTGCCGAGGAAGCGCGGCGTCAGAGGGAGAGGCCCCTCGATCAGGGCCGGGTCGATCAGGCCGTTGATGTGGTTCGCGACCAGGAGGAGGGGGCCGTCCGGGATGCGCTCTTCCCCGACCACTTCGACCTGACGGAAGAAGACCCGCAGGATCAGGCGGACCAGGGCCCGGACGAAGCGGTCCGCCGGCCGATCCGAAAGCCGGCTTGAGAGTTGGTCAGGCCGAGACGGCATCGATCCGCTCTCGGGTCTCCCGCGTCTGGTGCCAGGCCTCGGCCGCGGCCCGGCCGCGCTTTTCGCTCACGAAGCCCATGCCGATCAGGCCGACGACGAAGAAGGCCGCGGTCGAAAGCATGGCGGTGCGCTGCGAGCCGGCCTGGGTGGCGATCACTCCGAAGATCAGCGGTCCGATCATGTAGGCGCCTTTGCCGGCCAATCCCCAGAAGCCGAAGAACTCGCCGCTCTTCTCCGGGGGCGAGAAGAGGCCGACCAGCCCGCGCGAGGCGGATTGCAGCGATCCGATCCCCAGGCCCGAGGCGAGGCCGACGGCCCAGAAGAGCTGTTTTCCCGTAATCCCGGGAAGCACTTCGGTCTGGCCGTCGCCGCACAGGTAGGCGCCGACGCAGATCAGGACCCACAGGGCGAGGGTGATCTGGATGGTGCGGATGGCGCCGATGCGGTCCTGGATCAGCCCGAAGACGAAGGCGCCGCCGGCCGACGAGAGCTGCAGGAGCAGGAACAGCAGGGTGAGCTGCTGCGGGGTGAATTGCAGGGTCTGGACCGCGAAGATCCCGGCGAAGGCGATCACCGAGGTGAGGCCGGCGCTGTAGAGGAAGAAGACGGACAGGAACCGCACCAGCTCGGAGAACTGGCCGACCGACCGGGCCGTCTCCCGCAGGCGGCCGAACCCTTCGCGGACGAACTCCCCCATCGGGCGGGTGCTGCGCGGCGCGCGCTCTTTCAGGAAGAGGAAGGTCGGCAGGGCGGCCACCAGGAAGAAGAGGCCGGTCAGCAGCCAGGCCAGGCGCAGGCGCGGCACGTTCGCGAGGTCGAAGCCGCCGGCGAGCAGGGGTTGGACCAGCAGCAGGCAGCCGAGGCCGCCGAAGTAGCCGAGCCCCCAGCCCAGGCCCGAGATGCGGCCGACGTTCTCCGGCGTCGACAGCTCGGGCAGGAAGGCGGCGGTCAGGTTTTCGCTGAAGGAGAAGCCGACGAAGGAGACCACCAGCAGGAACAGGCCGAGGGCCGTCTGGCCGGGGGTGACGAAGTACAGGAGGAGCGTGCCGACCACGCAGGTGACGTAGGTCGCTCCCAGGAACTGTTTTTTGCGGCCGGAGCCGTCCGCGATCGCCCCGATCACCGGCGAGAGCAGGAGGACGATCAGGTTGCCGATCGCGATCCCCAGTCCCCAGAGGAAGTCGCCGCGCCC
>DATAHG010000011.1:0-4312 GCA_036263295.1 Thermoanaerobaculia bacterium
TTGCGCACGGCCTACAACTCCTCGCCGGTGATCTGGACCACCATCGCGACCGGGGTGGTCCCCGAGGTCCACGGCATCACCGACTTCGTGGTCCCCACTCCGCAGGGGGACGTCCCGATCTCCTCGTCCGTGCGGAAGGTCCCGGCGCTCTGGAACATGCTGACCGCGGCGCGGCGGCGTGTGGGGGTGTTCGGCTGGTGGGGCTCCTGGCCGGCCGAGGACATCAACGGGGTCGTGGTGACCGACCGGGCCCTGTTCGACCTGCCCGGCCGGGTCTCGCCGGACTCCTATCTCCCCCGGTTCCTGGAGAACGTGGCGGCGGCCCGGGCTGATCCTGGCCGCTTCCAGACCGCGGCCGAGCCCGAGCTGCGCGACCTCGCCCTGGCCCGCTCGGCCGGGCGCCTGGCAGGGGACGAGGACCTCGACCTCCTGCTGGTCTACTTCCGCAGTCCGGACATCGTCAGCCACAACGAGTGGAAGTATTACGAGCCGGAAGCCTTCCCCGGGATCGATCCGGCCGAGCTGGCCGCCCACCGGAACAGCGTCCCGGGAATCTACGAGGCGGTGGACGAGGAGATCGGGCGCCTCCTCGCGGCCTGCCCGGGCATGAACGTCGTCGTCCTCTCCGATCACGGGTTCCACGCCGCGCGGCAGGAGGAGGTGAAGGTCCTCCTGGACCTGGACGTACTGTTGGAGAGGCTGGGCTATCTGGCGCGCACTCCGGCGGGCATCGATTTTTCGCGCAGCCGGTTCTACGCCTATTCGTCTCCGCCCTACCGGCGGGCGAAGCTGGTGCGCTTCGCGCTTGCCGGACGAGAGCCCGGGGGGACAGTGCAGCCGAGCGATCGGGTGGCTCTCCGTCAGGCGCTCGCGGCCGACCTCGCGGCGGTGACCTATGAAAACGGCGCGCCGGTCTTCCGGGTCCGCGACGCGCGGCCCCGGGAGATCGAGGAGGGGGCGGATTTTGTCGTCGCCGTCTTGACTGAGGGGGCGACCCCGGCCCTGGTCGTCCGCGGGGAGCGCTTCGCCGGAGCCATCGAGAGCGTCAGCCGGATCTCGGGGACGCACACCCTCACCACCCATGGCATCCTGATCGCGGCCGGGCCGGACATCGATCCGGCCGCCAGGCTCGAAGGGATCGGGATCCACGACATCGCGCCGACCCTCCTCTATGGCCTCGGCCTACCGGTCGCCGAGGACTTCGCCGGCAAGGCCTGGACTCCGCTCTTCCGGCCCGAGCTGCGGCAGCGCCAGCCGCTACGCAAGATCCCGACCTGGGGATTACGGGAGAAGGGGGGCCGCGTCCGGACCTCGGCGGCGGACGAGAAGCTCCTCGACGAGCTGCGCTCCCTCGGCTATATCAATTAGATCAATTCGCTAGATCAAGCCGCGTTTCTGGCACCCGCCTTGCTCAAAAACCTTTTCTGACCTCCGGACGTTCCGGCGGCTGAGGAAAGGAGAGCTTCATGGGCGGGAACACGAATCGGGACTCCTTGTGGTGGAAGACGCGGACCGTGCCGGGGCGGCCGGCGTTGTCGGGGGATCTGCGGACGGAGGTGGCGATCGTCGGGGCGGGCCTCACCGGGATCACCGCGGCGATCCTCCTGGCGCGGGCGGGGCGGCGGGTGGCGGTGATCGAGGCCGACCAGGTGGGAGGCGGCACCACCGGCGGCACCTCGGCCCACGTCACCCAGGTGCCCGACCGCCGCTACCATGAGCTCCTCTCCAAATTTGATCAAGACATCCTGCGACGGGTGACCGAATCGACCCGGGCCGGGATCGAGCGGATCGCCTCCTTCGTGGCCGACGAGAAGATCGACTGCGATTTCGTCCGGATCCCCGGCTACCTCTACACCGAGAACCAGAAAGAAGTCTCCCGGATCGAGCAGGAGCTGGAGGCCGCCCGCAAGGCCGGGCTGGCCGTGACCCGGCAGGACGAGCTGCCGCTGCCCTTCAAGGTGGCGGCGGCCGTGCGCTATGAGGACCAGGCCCGCTTCCATCCGCTCGCCTACCTGCTCGGCCTCGCGGCGGCGGCCGAGCGCGCCGGGGTCCAGATCTACGAGAAGACCCGGGTCCGTGGCTTCGAGGGCGGCCCGCTCTGCCGGATCGACACCGACCGCGGCACGGTCACGGCGCAGTCGCTCATCCTCGCGACCCATACTCCGGTCGGCTTCAACCTGCTGCAGACCGAGCTCGAGCCCTACCGGTCCTATGTCCTGGCTCTCCGCCTGCGCGGCCAGGAGCCGCCGGACGGCCTGTTCTGGGACACGGACGACCCCTACCACTACACCCGGCTCCAGCCCTCCGAGCGCGGCGCCCTGCTGGTCGTCGGGGGCGCCGATCACAAGGTCGGCCATCCGGAGCACACCGAGAAGAGCTATGAGGATCTGGAGGCCTACGCCCGCGAGCGCTGGCCGGTCGAGCAGGTAGTTTATCGCTGGTCCTCGCAGTTCTACGAGCCGGTGGACGGCCTGCCTTTCATCGGTCCCAGCCCGATGGGGGAGAACGTCTTCGTCGGCACCGGCTACTCCGGCATGGGGATGGTCTTCGCGACCGTTGCCGGGATGCTGCTGACCGATCAGGTCCAGGGGCGGGACAACATCTGGGCCGACGCTTACCGGACCCGGCGGATCAAGCCGGTCGCGGCTGGCGCCGAGTTCGCCAAGATGAACCTGGGGGTCGCCCGGGACTTCCTGGCCGACCGGATCAAGGCGCCGACCGTCCACGATCTGGGAGAGATCGCGGTGGGAGAGGCGAAGGTGGTGGATTTCCGGGGGGACAAGCTGGCGGTCTACCGCGAGTCGCCGGGGCAGCTCCACGCCGTCTCGGCGGTCTGCACCCATCTCTACTGCCTGGTCCACTGGAACTCGGCCGAGAAGACCTGGGACTGCCCCTGCCACGGCGGCCGGTACGCCCCGAACGGCGAGGTGCTCGAGGGGCCGCCGGTGCAGCCCCTCAAGCCGGTGGAGGTAAGGGCGGGAGAGCCCGGAGGTCAGCCGGAGCCGGAGGAGGTCAGTTCTTCCAGAGATCGCTCCACCAGGGCTTGACCTCTTCGGGCCCCTTGCCCTTGAGCTTCATCCTCTGGCGGATCTTCTGGACGTCCCAGCCGGTGAGGCTGGCGAGCGTCTGGGCCTCCTTCTCGTGGCGTTGCGGGAGCTCGCGCCGGTAGGCGCGGGCCTCCGTGCAGTCCGCCTCGCCGGTCCAGGGATGGCGCAGAATGTAGCGCCCCTGGAAGTTCTGGCGGTCGGCGGTCTCCTGGAAGACCAGGTCCTCCGGGAAGTGCGCGGCATCGTAGCGCACGTGGAGGCGGCTCAGGAAGACGTTCTGGGGCTGCGCGCCGAAGCCGGAAGGATTGTTGCCGTTGCCGGACAGGCCGAGCCAGAAGACTCCCAGCTCGCGCAGCTCGTCGGCCGAGAGCGGGTCGGCGGAGCAGGGGTCGCACCAGGCCATGTCCCAGGCGTACTCCAGGAAGACCGACCGCATGTCCTGCTTCTTGACCTGCTCGCTGAACATCGCCTTGTAGAAGCCCTTGAACTCGTCCTTGACGAAGAGCGGCACCTCGGCGTCGGACGGCAGGCGCACGGTCCGGTAGTTCGTGGTCTCCACCCGCCCCTTGCGGGTGAGGGCGAAGACGAACAGGTCCTGCGGTCCGTTGGCGTTGACCATCCCGAGGCGGATCGGCAGCATGAACTTGGGCGACTCATAGGCCACCTGAATCGGCCGCAGGTAGGTGAAGCCGAGCTTCCCCTGTTCCTTGAGGTTGACCTTGGCGACGAAGAACCGCATGTTCTGCTTGATGTAGCTCCCCAGCACCCGGGCGGCGCCCGGGGGGACGCGGTAGCCGTTCTCCCGCAGCCAGGTCTCCAAACCCCCGCTCTCCTTGGCTGACAGGATCAGGATGTCGTACTCGCCGATCGTGTAGGTCGCCTCGATGGTCACGCCCAGCTTGCGGGCGCTCTGCCGCTGGGCCATCGGGGCGGGCACCACTCCTCCGGCAACGCCTCCCGCCATGTCCTCTGCCATCGAGGGCTGACAGGGGTCGTCGTCGAAGTATTCGACCAGCCGCGGCGCCGAGTAGGCGTCGAGGTGATCGAGCAGGACCTTGTTGGCGACGTGGATCTGCTCTTTGCGCAGGAAGGTCGGGACCGGCACCACGATCGCGAACTCCTTCAGGTCCCCCTGGAAGTCGTTGGCCATGGTCATGACGGTGCGGTCGCCGTCGCGCACCAGGGCGACCTGGGAGGCCTGGTTGAACAGCTTGGTGTCCGCCTTCGCCACGTAGAAGCCGCAGAACCCGAGCGCGGTGCGGGCA
>DATAHG010000012.1:0-2012 GCA_036263295.1 Thermoanaerobaculia bacterium
GAGACCGCGCTCGACGCCTACGCCCATCAGGATCTCCCCTTCGAGCGCCTGGTCGAGGAGCTGGCGCCGGAGCGCAGCCTCGCCGTCTCCCCTCTCTTCCAGGCCACCTTCGCCCTGCAGAACGCGCCGCGCCAGGCGCTCTCCCTGCCGGAGCTGGCGCTGGAGGTCGTCCCGTCCGAGAGCGGCCAGGCGAAATTCGATCTGAGCTTCACCTTGATCGAGGACGCGGAGGGCGGCGTGTCCGGGGCCCTGGACTATGCCGCCGACCTGTTCGATCCGCCCACGGTCCGGCGGCTGCTCGCGAGTTACGAAAGGTTGCTGGCCGGCCTGGTGGAAGCGCCCGGCCGCCGCCTTTCGGAGCTGAGCCTGCTCACCCCCGCCGAGGACCATCTCCTGCTGCGCGAGTGGAACGACACCGCGAGCCGGCAGTCCGAGCCGGTACGGCCGGCCCACGAATGGATCGCCGAGGTGGCGGCGCGTTTTCCCGAGGCGGTGGCCCTGATCCACGGGACCGAGCGCCGGACCTACGCCGAGATGGAGCGCCAGGCTGCCCGGCTCGCGCGGCGGCTGGTCGCGGCCAGCGTGGGTCCCGAGCGCATCGTGGGGATCTGCCTGGAGCCTTCGTGCGATCTGATCGTGGCGATGCTCGGGGTCTGGAAGGCCGGGGGTGCCTATCTGCCGCTCGATCCCGGATATCCGGCGGAGCGGCTGGCCTACATGGTCGCCGACTCGGGCGTGGAAATCGTGATCGGTGGAAGCGAAGGCATGCTGCCGGGCTCGGTTCGATGTATGGAGATCCAGGAGGACGGCGAGCCCGCGGAAGAGATCTCGGCGCTGCCCTCCGGCCTGGACGTCGATCATCTCGCTTACGTGATCTATACCTCCGGCTCGACCGGCCGGCCCAAGGGAGTGGCGGTCACCCATCGCGGCCTCGGAAACCTGATCGCTTCGGAGCGCCGGACCTTCGATCTCGCGCCGGGCGACCGCGCCCTGCTCTTCGCCTCCTTCAGCTTCGACGCCTCGGTCTACGACATCCTGGCCCCGCTCGGCTGCGGCGCGGCGGTGGTGCTGGCCGACCGCATGGACCGCATGCCGGGGCCCGGGCTGGTGCGCCTCCTCGCGGAGCAGGAGGTGACCTGGGCGGTCGTCACCCCCTCGGCGCTGGCGGCGGTCCCCGCAGCCGAGCTGCCGAAGCTCGCCATCCTCGGCGTGGGCTCGGAAGCCTGCCCGGCCGAGCTGGTGTCGCGCTGGGCCCCCGGGAGACGCTTCTTCAACCTTTATGGTCCGACCGAGATGACCGCGGTCTGTGTCACCCAGGAGTGGACCGAAGAGGGCGCGCCGCCGATCGGCCGGCCGATCCTCAATTCCCGCGCCCATGTCCTCGACCGCTGGCTGGCGCCCGCGCCGCTCGGGGCGGAAGGGGAGCTGTACCTCACCGGCCCCGGGATCGCCCGGGGCTACCTCGGCCGGCCGGACCTCACGGCCGAGCGCTTCCTCCCCGACCCCTGGAGCCCGATGTCGGGAGAAGGCGGCGGACGCCTCTATCGCACCGGCGACCGGGTGCGGCTGCGGCCGGACGGCCGTATCGATTATCTCGGCCGCATCGACCACCAGGTAAAAATTCGCGGCTTCCGCATTGAGCTGGGCGAGATCGAGGCGGCTCTCGTGGCGATTCCCGGGGTCCGCGAGGCCGCGGTCCTGGTGCGCGAGCCGCGTCCCGGGGACCGGCGCCTCGCCGCCTACGTGGTGGGCGGCCCCGGCCTGGCCGCGGCGGCGTTGCGCGCCGAGCTGGAAAAACGCCTGCCGGAGCACATGGTCCCGGCCGCCTTCGCCTTCGTGGAAAGCTTTCCGCTCACGCCGAGCCGCAAGCTCGACCGCGCCGCCCTCGCGAAGATCGAGCCGGAACGCTCCGAGCTGACCGATCCCATTTCACCGCGCACGCCGGCCGAGGAGATCCTGGCCGGGATCTGGTCCGAGGTGCTGGGAGTCGAGCGGATCGGGGTCAACGACGA
>DATAHG010000013.1:0-12109 GCA_036263295.1 Thermoanaerobaculia bacterium
GGTCCCCGACACGGGCGTCGAAAGATGGCTCCTGGAGACCGGCAAGCGCGAGATCGACAGCGACGTCTATCACCTGGTCGCGCGCCAGGCCCGCTGAGCGGTCGAAGGCTTGAAAGAGGGGGGCTGCGGCCCCCCTCTCCCCTCCTGATCGGCTACACTCCCCCACCATGCTGTCCGTCGTCACCCCCTCCAAGCCGGAGATGCCCTGGGACCGCCGCGCTCCCGAGCGCGAAGGTTTGCCCTCCGCCTGGGCCCTGCTGCCCGGGGACCTCGAAGCCCAGGAGTGCCCCGGCCGCCCCGCTCACGTGTTCGCCCGCCTCCAGCGCACCCGGAGCTGGAAAGACGACGGCCTCTTCCTGGCCCGTCCGATCCGGGCCTGGCTGGAGTCCCGCACCGACCTGTCCCTGCCGGCGATCGTGGAGCGCCATCCGTCCGCCGACGGCTCCACCAAGCTGGTGCTCGGCCTCGCCGACGGCCATCGCATCGAGGCGGTCCACATGCCGCGCAAGGACGGCGACCCGCGGGTCACCTACTGCGTGTCGAGCCAGGTGGGCTGCGCTCTCGGTTGCACCTTCTGCGCGACCGGCGCCATGGGGATCATCCGCAACCTCACGGCCGGCGAGATCGTCGGCCAGGTCCTCGCGGTCCAGCGCGCCCTCGGGCCGCGGTGCGGCGAGTCGATCAACCTGGTCTTCATGGGCATGGGCGAGCCGCTCCACAACCTCGACCACGTCCACCGGGCGATCACCGTCCTCTGCCATCCGGAAGGGACCGGCCTCTCCCCCTGGCGGATCACCGTGAGCACCGCCGGGCTGGTCTCGGGGATCGAGAAGCTCGCCCGCCTGGACCCCCGGCCGCAGCTCGCGGTCTCGCTCAACGCCACCACCGACGCGGCGCGCTCGGCGGTGATGCCGGTCAACCGGGCCTGGAACCTCGCCCGCCTGCGCCAGGCGATCGACGCCTGGGAGCTCAAGCGCAACGAGCGCTTCATCTTCGAGTACGTGCTGCTCGCCGGGGTCAACGACACGCCGGAGGACGCCGACCGCCTGGCCGCCTGGCTGGGGGACCTGCGCCACCGCCACAACCTGAACCTGATCCCGATGAACGAGCACGCCCACGCCGACTTCCGCGAGCCCGCCGAGGAGCGCACGCAGGCCTTCGCCAGCCGGCTCCACGCCCAGGGCTGCTTTATCACAGTGCGGCGCAGCCGGGGGCGCGATGTGCAGGGCGCCTGCGGCCAGCTGGCGCGCCGCACCGCGCCGGCGCCAGTGCCGGCGCCGGTCTAGTGGAACAGCAGGAAGACCAGGAACCCCACCCACAGGACGAGCAGGGTCAGGATCAGGTAGAGCTTGCGGATCTCGCGGTCGGCGGCGACGATCGCCTCCTCGACGTAGAACGTCCCCGGCTCCACCTCGTGGACCACGCCGCGCCGGATCAGATGCTGGAGCTGGCGCCGCTCCCGTCCCTGAAGATCGGCGAGCGGCGCCGCCGCCGCGGGCCGGGTCGCCCCCGCGCTGCGCAACAACTCCAAGACGCGGTCTCGGCTCTTGTGGGCTGGGGATGGCATCGTGGGCAGGCTCCTCCTCCAGGTCGCTCCTTCCCCTTAGATCGGAAGCTCCGGCCGCGAGTTCCCGGCATCGAAAGGCACGCCGCTGGAACCCTCCTGACACGACGCTGTCAGGAGGACTATGACATCTTACTCCCCGCGCAGGACCCCAATCCATCAACCCCCGATTCGAGGAGATCCATCGACATGAAGACCGAAATCTTCGTCGCCGAGCTCAAGTCCGCCCAGGACTTCTTCAACCGTTCGACCCGCTGCCTGACCGAGGAGGACTCCAACTTTGCGCCGGTGCCCGGCACCTGGACCGTGGCGCAGCAGGTGGCCCACGCCGCCCAGACGGTGGACTGGTTCTTCGAGGGCGCCTTCCGGCCCGAGGGCTTCGCCATGGACTTCGAGCGGATGGGCGCCGAGGTGGGGCAAGTCCAGTCGCTCACCGAAGCGCGCGCCTGGCTCGCCCGCTCCTTCGAGCGCGCCCTCGCCGACCTCGCGGGCCGCTCCCCCGAGGAGCTGCGCGAGCCGCTGCCCCCGGGCGTCATGGAAGGCCAGCCGCGCGCCGCGATCATCGGCGCCCTGATGGACCACACCGCCCACCACCGCGGTGCCCTGACGGTGTACGCCCGCCTGCTCGGCAAGGTGCCGGCGATGCCCTACATGGAGATGGAAGAAGCGCCGGTCACGGCCTAGGGAGCGGCTTCTCCCGGCGGTCCCGGCGGCCCCGGCGAGCGCTCCAGTTCGATCCGCTCGACGTCCGGCCAGGGCACGTACTCGGGGCGCTCGCCGCCGCCGGCGAAGATCAGCAGGCCGCCATTCCGCTCGCCGAGGTCGCCGCTGCGTTCGAGCTGCAGCTCCTCGCCGTCCCGCAGGGTCACCCTGGCGGGACGGGCGTCGCGCTCTTCGTGGCCAGGGGGCACGATCGAGGCGATCAGGCCGAAGGGGATGGTGTAGTCCACTCCCCGGGAGGGGGCGTCGAGCGTCTCGGTGGTCTCGCTCTCGTCAAGGTCGTAGACCAGCCGGCCGGCAAGGCGGCGGCCGTCGCGGGTGGTGACGCTGCCCGCGAGCGGTCTCCCCGGCGGGAACTCGCCGTAGGCGGGGCCGCCGCCGCCGGGGCTGAAGTCGGCGCGCTCGTAGGCGTCCCAGGAGATCAGCACCCGGCCGTAGCGCCGGTCGTCCACGTAGATCCCGCGGTTGTCGTGGCTGACTCCGCTGCTGCCGGAGAGCACCATCTCCCGGCCGTCGAGCAGCGTCACCCGGGAGCTGCTGCGCGAGTGGCGCGCGATGGAACGGATGGTGTCGAAACGCAGGCGGGTGGTCGCACCGTCGGCGGTGCGGCCCTCGAGCTCGTCGGAGCCGAGGCACTCCTTCCGGTCCCACTGGATGAAGCCGGTGAAGTCGCCCTGCCGCGTGCGCACCGTGCCGTGCAGCCGGGAGGGGACGGCGCCGGACGCCGGGGTGGGGAGAAGCTCGATGGTGCGGATCCGCAGGCTGTCGAGGACCACCACGCCGCGCCGGCCGTCCCACACCCGCACGCCGTCGTCGAAGTCGCTGGCGCCGAAACGGTCGAGGTCGAACGCGGTCCCGCTCTTGAGGATCACCCGCACGTCGCGGCCGCGCGCCTCGATGCGCGCGATGTCGCCGAAACGCGCCATGAATAGCCGGCTGAGCTGACTCGGACGCTCGCGGTGGAAGATCTCGACCCCGAAGATCTCGACCGTGTGGCGCTCCTTGGGCAGCCGCTCGGCCGGCACCTGGGCGGCCCAGAGGTTCTTGGCCTTGGCGCCGTTGAAGTAGTCGCCCCAGAACGCCTCGGCGTCGTCCCCCCAGCGCAACCGCCCCTCATAGGTGGCGCCGTCCACGGTGGTGATCCGGCCGTAGAGGAAACCCGGGTGGGTCTCCCGCTCCCCCGTCGCGGTCGCGGGGGGAGGCGCGGGCGAGGTCGCGGTGGCCGGGGCGGGGGCGGCGTCCCGCTCGCCCCGGCCGCCCACGACGAGGGCGAGGAGGGCGAGCCCGAGGGCGAACGCTCCGCCGGCGATCATGGCTCTCTTCATGCCCGCCCATTATCTCGTCAATTGTGGCGCTGGTGAGGCGACGGAGGGGCCCGAAGAAGGCACCCTCGCCCCCCGCCCGAGCAGCCCCGGCTGACGTAGCCACACACCGCACCCCGACTCCGCCCGGAGCTTCCAGAGCTGATATCTCGCGGATCTTGAGGAAGTCTCAACACGATCTTGAGACTTCCTCAAGATCATCGTTTTGACGAAATTCTGCCTCGCGACGTTTCAAAACGCTGCAAAGCAGGATCGCGCATCCAGTCTCCACGATGACCTGTCTCGCCATGACGCTAAAACGGTGCCTTGCTGGCTCTCACCCAAAATTAGTTTGCAGAAAATGTTTGACACCGCGAGATCCAGCTCACAAAATACCCTCACACATTGGGGAATGGATGAAAAACGTCACCGAAATCACAGACCCGCGGGCCCGGCGGCTGGGGGCTCCGAAACAGGGGTTCGATCTCCTCTCGCCGATCCCGGTGAGAGGTTTACCGAAGGAGGTATCGATGGATCAGCAGAATCAGGAAGCGACGCGGGGGACGGGCCGGCTTCGCCGGCTGCTTTCGAGAAGATGGAGGTGACCGTGCAGGGGGAACGCGTCAGCGTGAACCTGCGCGGCCAGCGCGGTGGGATCCCCTCCTACCTGCTGGACTTCGCGGCGATGCTGTCCCAGTAGCCGTGTTTCGGATCGAGCGGTGAAACCCGGGCTTCGGAGGGGTACGAGCCCTCCGGGGCCCTCTTCAAACGACTAGGAGACCGGATGACCAACAATGCGCAGTCGATGATCCTCGGCCGTCTTCAGCAACTCAACGCCGCGCTGGCCGCAAACGCCGCCAGCTTACCGAATCTCGAAGGACAACGCCAGCAGTTTGACGACATGGTGAGCGCGATCCTGGAAGCCCTCACCCGCCAGGACGCCCTGACGGCCGAAAAGCAGGAGTCCAGCAAGATCCTGAAGTCCCTGCTGACCGAGACCCTCCCGGCACGCCACGATTCTACGCCTGGCGGTGAAGGCCCACTACGGCATTCGTTCCGAGAAGCTGGCCGAGTTCGGACTGAAGCCGTTCCGGGGCCGCCAGCCCGCCGAGCCGGTGACGGAGCCGAGGCCGGATCCCGATCCGGACCCGGTGAATCCCGGTCCGACGATCGAGTGACCTTCTCCGACTGAAGTTCCCTTCCAACCGAGGGGGTGTGCGGCCGCACACCCCCTTTTCTTTTGGGGCGATGACCGGGTCGCCTTCTCTCCGCCAATCTCCCGAGATTCTCTTCCTGCACGAGCCGGTTGCCTGAGCGGGTCGGCTTCTGCAAGACCGCGCCGCCTTCTGCGAGACCTCACGGGCTTCTGCGAGACCTCGCCGCCTTGTTTCCAGAAGAGTCTCGCGACTCGATCACGGAGTCCCGGGACTCTGCGAGCGAGTCCCGAGACCTCGCGAACGAACGAGCGGACTTG
Source organism: Thermoanaerobaculia bacterium (assembly GCA_036263295.1). Taxonomy (GTDB): domain Bacteria; phylum Acidobacteriota; class Thermoanaerobaculia; order Multivoradales; family UBA5704; genus DATAHG01. The sequence goes on from DATAHG010000013.1 coordinate 5,060, forward strand.
CTGAGCACTCCGGCTTATCCGCAGCGTATCCGGCTTCTTTGCGGAAAAATCTCGGAACATCCTTCCGCAGTCCCGAGACAGCGCGACGAAATGAGCGGACTGTCTGAGCTCGCCGGCTTCTGCGAGACCGCTCCGCCTTCTTCAAGGAAAGGTCTCGAGACTTCGTCAGCGAGTCTCGGGACCTTGTGAGCCCATCTCGAGACTTCGTCAGACAACAAGCAGACCCGCCGAGCCCGCCGGCTCCTGCGCGACGCCGCCGGCTTGTGCCGGAAAAAATCTCGGGACTTCCTCACCCAGTCCCGGGACATTGCGGCGGACGAGCCGGCCTCCTCGCGCGGTCAGCTCGTGCGGAGACGCGGTCCCTCCACCTTGCGGGAAGTTCTGGGGACTTTGCCGCAAAGAAGCGGACTCCGTCAGAAACAAGGAGGGACGGTCATCTTCCCCGGTTCCGGGGTCTGGCGGGCCGTCGCCAGCCCTCACGACGGGCCCGATCCGTTTCATCGGTCATCGGGATCTCCTTGAAAACCGGCCGCTCCGGGTGGATCACCACGAGCTGCGGCCGGTTAGGCGCTTTTGCTTGAGATTCACGAATCCAAAGGCCATCCTGGCCTATTGATAAGTCACCACGAGCTGCGGCCGGTTGCCGGCTGTCGAGCTGTTGCCCGAATAGTAGCCGATGTAGTCGTTGCCGTTGTCGTCGTTGTCGTCGAGATTGAAGTAGACGCGCAGCTGCGTCGTCCCCGTCTTGCTGATCGCCGCGAGCCCGGACGGGTTGAGATTGCCTACCGACCAGGTGCCGTTCGAGGCGGCGTTGGAAAGGCTCGCCGCCTGGACCGCCGTGGCGGTGGCCTGGAAGTCGCCGGTCTGGAGCGTGGTCGAGGCCGAGAAACCGCCCGCCTGCACGTCGGCCCAGCAGGTGCCGTGGGTGGTGAACGGGCTGGTGCCGGTCAGCGAGCCGCGCAGCAGCCGCACGGTGGCCGACAGGATCGTGGCGCCGTCGGGAATCGCCGACGTGTCGAACGAGACGACGGACTTGTACTGGCGGTCGCTGGTGGCGTCGCCCACCCGCAGCGCGCTGGTGGTGCTGGCGGTGCTGTCGATCGAGCCGCCGGCGTTGGCGGTCTCGCTCGATTCGAGCACCCAGCCGTCATCAGCGGCGACGGAGGTGAAGGTCACCACGGTCGGCGGAAGAACCGGCGTGGCCGAGGCCTCGTTCGAATTCGGCCCCTCCCCCACTCCGTTGGTCCCGGTCACGACGTAGTAATAGGTTGTCCCGTTGGTCAGGCCGGTGTCGGTGAAGCTCGTGCCGGTAAGGTTGCTCTGGATCTTCGTGAAGGGCCCGCCGCTCGCCGTGCCGCGATAGACGTTGTGCTCGGTGGCGCCGCTCGCGGCGGTCCAGGTGAGGCTGGCCTGCCCGTTCCCCGGCGTCGCCGCGAGCCCGCTCGGCGCGCCCGGCACGGCGTCGCAATACTGCGCCTGCTTGCCGATCACGGCATATGGGCAGGCGGCCTTGTCGAGCAGGTAGAGGACCGCGGCGCGGTTGCGGGCGGTCTCGGTGGGGATCACCTCGTCCGGCGGGTAGAAGCCGGGCGAGGAGCTCACCGGGTACATCTCAAAGGTGTAGGTGAAGATCCGGTGGACGCCATAGAGCCAGTCGTTGATCGTGCCGTCGGTGACGTAGAGATCGTTGAGCTGTTGCGCGGTGTAGCCGTTCGTGGCGGCCATGGCCTGGCCCATCGCGACAAAGACATCGTGATCGTCCTGGGTCATGTCGGCCGGCACGTCGGTGGCGGTGTAACCGTATGGCCACATCAGCAGCTCGCCGTAGGAGTGGAAGTCGATGTGAGCGGTGATCTGTTGCGTGCCACCGATCACGCGGCTGGCGACGAAATCGCGCAGCGCCACGGTCTCCGGCGCCGAGAAGGGGGCCGGACCGCGGTAGGTGGTGCTGCTCGTCGAGCCGCTGCTGCCGCCGCAGCAACCCCACTGGTAGCCCCAGTTGCGGTTCAAATCGGTGCCGACGTTCGACGAGCCCGCGTTCGGCTGGCGGTTCTTGCGCCAGGAGACATACGACCCGGTCGCGATGTCGAACTCGCCGCCGTCCGGATTGGCATCGAAGACGAGCCAGATCTCGCGGTTGTCGACCAGGCCGGTGATTTGGGAATCGACGCCGTACTCGTCGGTGAGCATCTTCAACGTATAGAGTCCCATCTCGACGGTCAGGTGCTCGCGGGCATGCTGATGATGCGTGAAAAGGACCTCGGGCTCGGCCTCGTCGTCACCCACGTTGTCGGAGATCTTGACCACCCACAACGTGCGTCCTTCATAGGCCAGGCCGACGCTCGACAGAGAGACGATCGCCGGGTGGTCGAACGCGGCCTGTTCCAGCTCGGCCACCATCTCGGCATAGTCGTGATAGTTCGAGTCAGCCGCCGGGAAGGATTTCAGAAATGCCCACGGCACCTGGATGCCCACGGGCTTCAAACCCAGGCGCTTCAAGGCCCTGGCTTCAGATTTCGTGGCTTCGACGAGGACATAGTCGCGGCCCACCTCGAAGATGCCTGCGCCGGTGCCGACGATGGCGGAGCGGGTTTTGACGTCGGAGACGTTCGAGATCTTATAGGTGCCGGCCTCTTGCGCGGGCTGGGCGGCGGCGGAAGCCGTCAGGCTGAGACCGAGCAGCAGCGTGAGCGCCAGTCCGAGCAAGGCCTGGTGATGGCGGGTTGGTTGGTTTCTCAATGTGGTTTGCCTTTCCGATCAAAGCGGTTGCGTGAAAGTGAGGCTCGTGGTCCCCGTCGCCTGCGACAGGCCGTTCAGCACGCAGCGGAGCAGGGCTTTGGGATCGCGAATGTTCGCGATCCGAAGATCGTCGCCGGCGAAACGTCCGCTGGTAATGGTGGCGGTCAGCCCGGCGGCGCCGCCGACGCTGCCGAGATCGAGCACGAAGGTCGTCACCTCGGCGTGGCTCTCGGTGTTGTCAGACCACACGACGTCGACCGTGCCGACGATGTTTTCCGCGGACGTACACGTCATGTCGCCTTCGAGCGAGAAAGTGAACGTGCCGGTCGTGGAGCCTTGGTCGAGGACCACGCAACCGGAGATCGTGCCGCCACCGGTGGCGGTGGCGTGCGGCGCCGGTGTCGGCGGCAGCACGAGCATCGCGGGCGGGGCGAAGTTGAGCGTGACCGAACCGACGCACGAAGCGTCGAGCTGCGCCGCCGCGGGAGCGGCACCGGCGCAGATGATCAGCAGGGCGAGGGAAAGGCTGAGACGAGCTTTCATCACGGTTCTCCTCTTCATTGGGCTGGAGGGGTTGGCTCCTGGCCCTGAGCTTAGAGAAACGCGGAAAGTCTGTCGTCCTACAAATATATCGGTTTCTTCTCAACGATTGTTGTAGGCGGGCCCCACCCTGCCCAACCCGGAAAGGCAGGCGGCTCACAACCCGTGCTTGCCCCGCTTCTGGAGCATCACGAGACCCTGGTCCTGGCCCAGGCGCTCGGTCCCCCGGCGGAGGAGCTCGCGGGCGTCGGGCACCCTACCCCGGGCCTCGCGCGGGTCCGAAGCCTGGAACAGCTCTTGGAGGAAATGCGCGGCGGCATCGGCCCGCGCGGCTTCCTGCTCGGCCGCGCTCTGCGCTTCCAGGGCGTGCCGCTGCTCCTCGCGCAGGTCGAGGGTGTACTTGACGCCGCCCAGGAGAAAGGCCAGGGCCACGGCCGCGGCGAGGAGGCGCAGGCGGAGGCGCGAGGGGGATCGACAAGGAGGGCGACCACGGCGGCGCGGGGATCAGGAAGGCGAGCGCGACCAGACACATCCCGTTGACGAGCCCCAGGGTCTCGAGCCGCTTGAAAGGGATGGCCTTCATGTCTCCGGAGCCAGGCGAAGAGCGTGGAGCGCCGCTTCCACGCGGTTGCTCACGCCCAGCTTGCTGAGGATGTGGCTCACGTGGGTGCGCACCGTAACTTCCGAGATCGCGAGCTCCTGGGAGATGCGGCGGTTGCTCCACCCCCGGGCGAGTAGCGCCAGCACCTGGCGCTCGCGCCCGGTCAACGGCTCCGGAGCCGGCACCGGAGTCTTCAGGCGGGTCAGCAGCCGGCGGGTGAGGCGCGGCGGCAGCCAGGCGTCGCCCTGAGCGACCTGGCGGATGGCCTCGAGGAAGTCCTCGCGCGGGGAGGTCTTGGCGAGGTATCCCAGCGCCCCCGCCTCGACGGCGGCCAGCACCTCGTCCTCCACGTCGGTGCCGGTGAGGGCCACGATCGCCGTCGCCGGCTGCTCGGCGAGGATCGCCCGGGTGGCTGCCACGCCGTCGAGACCCGGGAGCCTCAGATCCATGAGGATCACCCGCGGACGCAGGCGCCGCGCCTCCGCGAACGCCTGCTCGCCATCGCCCGCCTCGCCGGCGACCTCGATGCCGTCGGCATCCGCCAGCAGGGCGCAGACTCCCTTGCGTACCACGAAATGGTCATCTACGACGAGGACTCGAATTGGGCCGTCCAGAAAAGCTCTCCTGCTATTATGACAAGTCTACTGTAGAAAAGACTGAAGCGCGGCGGAATGCGGTAGCTATTCCACCTATACCCCAGCTTGGCGGCCCTGCGGGAAATGGCGGATTTCTGCCAGAGCCTGGGCCAGAGGATCATCGAGATCCGCCGCCGCCCGGGGTTGTCGCAGGCACGCGGCCGAGGTCGCCGCCACCACGGCGATCCCGGTGAGCCCCCCTAGTCCGGCGGCGCCAGACTGAGCGGGACGCCCTTCTCCGCGAGAAAGAGGCGCAGACGATCGCGGTCAACTCTGGGATCCAGGAAGATCTGAAGCAGCACCTGGGATGCCTTTCCAAGCCCGAGGAAAAGCGGATCGGGGCCGGAAGTCACCTCGCAGCGCAGGAGCGTCGAGTAGCGGATCCATTCCACCCGCGAGGCGTGAAAGACGACGATGCTCGACTCCCGGAACCGGATCGAGTGCGGCAGGAACAGGTTCATCGTGAGGAGCGCAGAGGTGACCAGACCGATGACGACGACGACCCCGATCGCGCGCCAGGGCAGTGGCTGGTCGAGCTCATGGGCGTAGATCGCGAACAGAACCGTCCCGAGGATCGCCAAGGAGGCGCCGCTCGCCACGGGCCAGTACCACACGCGCGGCAGATACTCGCGCGCGGCGTGCGCCCGGGCGCGGACCGGCTCTCGCCATCCAATCCGCCGGTTCCCCTGGGGGCTCATCCCCTACCGGCTCGGCCTCACCCGGCGGCCGCTGAAGGTGTCGGTGGCGATGGGGTCTTCGTCGTCCGTCGAGGGGTCGAGCGGATCCTCGCCGGCTTCGAAGGAGCGCACCACCAGAGAGCCGGCGACCAGGAAGGCGGCGAGCAGGGCGTGCAGGACTCGGGTTTTCATTCGTTGGTCCTTAGGACTCATCACTGGCCTTGGTTGGATTGGGCTGCTCCAGCCAAGACTCAGGAGGCCGCAGGCTCCGATCGCCCCAACGGCATGACGTGGAGGACCGCTCCGAGCCGGCTGCGCCCGCCCGCCTCTTCTGGTGATCCTGGCTATCTTTGCCAATTTAACACGGACCGGAGCGAGGATAGCAAGGTCCTGCCCTGAGGCGAGGCGTAGGGGCGTTCCCCAAGATCTCGCCGCAAAGATAGACTAATTGCCAGCTTCTCTATGCTATCCATCTTGACCGATAGGATAATTGGAGTAGAATCTAGGTCAACAGACAGAGATCCCGCCCAAAGGAGAACGACATGCACCCGAACGAGCCCAGCCGAGCCGAGGCGCTCGACGCCATGACCCCGGAGAAACTGGAGGAGATGGCGCGGCCCGCGCCCCGCGCCGCGCATTCGGGGCTGCGCGATTTCCTGGAGATCCCCTACGACCAGTTGGAGGAGATGAACCTCGAGGCCAAAGAGGAGCGGCTGGCCCGGCGGCCCGCCGACGTGGTCCGCGAGCAGCGGATGCGCTATCTCAACGACGAGAAGCGCATCAAGGCGGTCACCGTGTGTTTCACCGATCTCGAAGGCCGGATGCACATGCTGGACTACGACAAGAAGTTCCTGCTCAAGGCGGCGGACAATCTGACCTTCGACGGCTCGTCGATCCGCGGCTTCTCGCGGCAGCAGGAGTCGGACCTGCGGCTGGCGGTCGACTGGCCGGCCTTCTACTGGCTGCCGTCGGATATCTTCGGCCCCGGCAAGGTGCTGGTCTTCGGCGAGGTGCTCGAGCGCGACGGCAGCCCGTACAGCGCCGACATGCGGGCCGTGCTCAAGGGGTACGCCGACAAGCTGTACGCCAAGGACGGCCTGGTCGCCCACGCCGCCAACGAGATCGAGGGCTTCCTCTTCCGCGGGCGCGACGCCGAGCGCTGCTACCACGAGACCGGCCGCTTCGACTTCATTTCCACCGGCGGCTATTACCACTCGCTGCCCGGCGACGCACTGCGGCACTTTATCGATACCGCCGCCGAGGTGCAGCGGGCCATGGGTTTCGCCAATGAGAAGGACCACCCGGAGGTGGCGCCCTCGCAGTTCGAGATGAACTACAGCTACACCGAGGCCTCGGTGGCCGCCGACCAGGTGCAGCTCTACAAGCTGCTCTCCCGGCAGGTCGCGGCGGGCCTGGGGATGACGGCGAGCTTCCTGCCGAAGCCGGTGACCGGCGTCAACGGCTCGGGCATGCACACCAACCTCTCGGTGACCCGCCAGTCGACCAATCTCTTCTACGAGAAGGACGGCAAGGACGGTCTCTCGGCCGCCGGCTGGGACTTCATCGGCCGCATCCTGGCCAGCGCCACCGACGTCTGCCTGGTGCTCAACTCGAGCGTCAACTCGTACCGCCGCCTCGATCCCCACTTCGAGGCGCCCAACCAGATCAAGGCCTCGGCCATCGACCGCGGCTCGATGGTGCGCATTCCCCTCGGCAACGAGCGCTCGGCCCGCGTCGAGGTGCGCTCTATCGCTCCCGACTCCAACCCGTACATGGCGATCTACACCCTGCTGAAGGCCGGGCTCGAAGGTCCTCAGAGCGAGGAGGATGGGGACAAGCGGCCGCGCACCCGCTTCCT
>DATAHG010000014.1:0-2357 GCA_036263295.1 Thermoanaerobaculia bacterium
CAGGAGGCGAGCAACCTTTCGTTCATGGTGCGCGCCCTGCGCCATCCCAACTACCGGCTCTTTTTCTGCGGCCAGATCGTCTCCCTCGTCGGCACCTGGATGACCCGGGTGGCGACGAGCTGGCTGGTCTACCGCCTGACCGGCTCGGCGCTCCTCCTCGGCCTGGTGGGCTTCGCCGGCCAGATCCCGTCCTTCCTGCTGGCCCCCTTCGCTGGAGTGCTGGTGGACCGCTGGAACCGCCACCGCCTGCTGGTCGTCACCCAGATCCTCGCCATGATCCAGTCGGCGGCCCTGGCGCTGCTCGCCCTGACCGGCTGGATCCAGCTCTGGCACGTCCTGGTCCTCAGCGTCTTCCAGGGACTGATCAACGCGTTCGACATGCCGGCGCGGCAGGCCTTTGTCGTCGAAATGGTCGAAAAACGGGAGGACTTGAGCAACGCCATCGCCCTCAATTCCTCGATGGTCAACGCGGCGCGCCTGCTGGGGCCGTCGATCGGCGGCGTGGTGATCGCCGCGGTGGGGGAGGGGTGGTGCTTCCTCGGGGACGCGGTCAGCTATCTCGCGGTGATCGCCTCGCTGCTGCTGATGAAGATCGCGGCCCGGCCGCCGCGCCCGGCCCGGGAGGCGCGGGTCCTGGCCGCGTTGCGCGAGGGCTTCATCTATGTTTCGCGGTCCGCCCCGATCCGCAGCATCCTCCTGCTGCTCGCCCTGGTGAGCCTGGTCGGCATGCCCTACACCGTCCTGATGCCGATCTTCGCCTCGCAGATCCTGCACGGCGGCCCGCATACCCTGGGCTTCCTGATGGCCGCGACCGGCGTCGGGGCGCTGCTGGGGGCGGTCTTCCTGGCCGGCCGGCGGTCGGTCCTCGGGCTCGGGAGGATCATCCCGCTCACCGCCGGTCTGTTCGGGGCCGGACTGATCGGTTTTTCGCTGTCCCGCACGATGTGGCTCTCGGTCCCCCTCCTGCTGGTGACCGGGCTCGGCTTCATGGTCCAGATGGCGTCGAGCAACACCCTGATCCAGACCCTGGTGGACGAGGACAAGCGCGGCCGGGTGATGAGCTTCTACACCATGGCTTTCATGGGGATGACGCCGTTCGGCAGCCTCCTGGCCGGGAGCCTGGCGGAGCGCATCGGGGCGCCTCACACCCTGCTGCTCGGCGGCCTCGGCTGCGTCGCCGGGGCCCTGGCCTTCGCCGTCCTCCTGCCGCGGCTGCGCGAGGAGGTGCGGCCGATCTACATCCGCATGGGGATCCTCCCCGAGGTGGCGGGCGGCCTCGGCAACGCGGCCCAGCTCACGGTGCCGCCCCAGGACTGAGCCGGCGCCCGCTTGACCTGCCGCGGGGGACCGGGCAGAGTGGGTCTGTGTACGTCATCGCGATCCACTATGAGCCGGGGGCCGGCGAGCCTCTGGTGGAGCCTCTGGCGCGGGCCCTCGACCGCTCGCTCTACGAGATCCGGGCGCGGCTTTCGAGCCCGGAGGGCGGGCCGGCGGTGGTCGCGAACTACGGGGAGATCGAGCCCGCCTGGGCCTGCGCCGGCCGGCTGCGGGCCGAGGGGATCGCCCCGATCCTCGTCTTGCCCGAGGAGGTCGAGAGGGACGCCGACCGTTTCCAGGTCCGCGATTTCGAGCTGGGGGAATCGGCAATCCGGGTGACCTCGCGTCGCGGAGAGACGGTCGAGATCCCCTTTGCGGAGATCGGCCTCGTCCTGCGCGGCACCTGGGTCGAGGAAAAGATCGACACCCAGGTCACCGAGAAGCGCAAGCTGAGCCTCAGCCGCGCCATCGTCACCGGCGGGATGCTGATCACCAAGGTCCACCGCAATGTCAAACAGGTCCGCAGCGAAGAGCGCGACGACTTCCTGCAGCTCTATGCGCCGGGCCGGCCGCCGCTCGCCTTCCGGAGCGCTGCGCTCCGCTACCAGGGGCTGGGAGCGGAGCTTCAGCCCTCCATCCACGCCAACTTCAACCGGCTCATCGAGGCGCTACGGCGGGCGCTGCCCCACGCCCGCTGGGACGAGCGGCTGGCCAGCCGCCCGGGGCACGCCCGCGTGCTCGGTCCCGGTCTGACCGACAGCCACCTGGACCTCGCGATCTCGCTGCTGGCGCGTGTGCTGCTGCCGGTCTGACGCCGGCTCAGGAGGCGGGTTTTTCGGCGGGGATGACCAGCACCGGGATCCGCACCCGGTGGCGGAGGCTTTCGACCGAGGTGCCGTGGACGATGTCGCCCATGCCGCGGTGGCCGTGGCTGCCCAGAATGATCAGATCCGGCTCGTGCTGCTCGACGAGCTTGGCGAGGGACTCGGCGGGATCGCCGTACCCGAGGTCGTGCTCGGCCTCGACGCCCATCTCCCGCA
>DATAHG010000015.1:0-3751 GCA_036263295.1 Thermoanaerobaculia bacterium
GCCGATCGAGCGCTCGCGGGAGGACACCACCACGATCCGGTTCTGCGGCTCCAGAGGGGCCGGCGCGAGTCCCAGGCGGACCCGCAGATCGACCACCGCGAGGACCCGGCCGCGCAGGTTGGTGATGCCGCGGATCGGGGCCGGCGCGTGCGGCACCCGGGTGATGTTGCTGATCCGCAGAACCTCCTGCACCCGCGTCACCGGCAGCGCGTAGATCTCCCCCATCAGCTCGAAGGAGACCCAGATCTCCGGCTCCTCACGCGGCTCCGGCGCCGCCGGCTTGAGCTGGCTCTGCAGGCGGTCCACGAAGGCATAGACCCGCCCGGGGCTGTCCGGCGAGGCCACCGCCGGCGCCACCGGTGGCACCGGCTCCGTCGGCTCGACCGGGGCGGGCTCCTCCCCCGCCAGGCCCTGGCGCGCCTCGCGGGCCGCGACCTGCGCCTCGAGCTCGGCGAGGATGTCCTCCGCCATCCCGAACTCCGGCAGCGCGAAATCCTCTCCGGGTTGTCCGGGCTCGCCGGCCGGCTCGCCCGGCCCGGCCGGTCCTCCGGCATCGCGCTTGCGCTTCAATTCGGCCTCCCTTCGGCGCGCCCGAACGGCGACAGCGCCATCAGGCCGACCGGATCGAGGATCAGCACCGCCCGGCCGTCGCCGAGCACCGTGGAGCCGCCGATCCCCGGCGGCGAGCCGACCAGGCGGTCGAGGCCCTTGACCACCACCTCGCGGATGCCGTGGATCTGGTCGGTCGCGAGCGCCCGGTGCGCGCCGTCCGACTCGATCACCACCGCGTAGCCCTGGCGCCGCCGCGCCACCGCCGTACCGAAGCTATAGCCGAGGTCAAGCAGGGGGACGAGACCGCCGCGCCACGACAGCACGCAGGCGCCGTTCATCTCGTGGACCCGCTCGGAGGCGAGGGGCACGCTCTCCACCACCGAGGAGAGCGGGAGGACGTAGCTCTCGCCGTCCGCCCCGAGCAGGAGGGCACGGGTGATCGAGACGCTCAACGGCAACCGGAGCCGGAACATCGAGCCGATCCCCTCCTCGGACAACACCTCGATGCGGCCGCCGTGCCGCGTGACCGCCTCCTGCACCGCGGCGAGGCCGATGCCGCGCCCCGCGCTCATGTCGGCGCCCGGCCGGGTGGAAAGGCCGGGGAGGAACAGGAGCGCCAGCGGGTCCTGGCCGGGCGCGGGCTCGATCCCCCGGCGCCGCGCCGCGGCGGCGAGCTCGGCGTGGCGCACGCCGCCGCCGTCGTCCGAGACGGCGATCCACACCTCCCGGGCATCGGTCTCGGCGGACAGCCGCACCGTCCCGTAGCTCGGCTTGCCGGCCCGCCGCCGCTCCTCCGGGCTCTCCAGGCCGTGGACCACGGCGTTGCGCACCAGGTGTCCCAGCACCTCGCTCGACAGCTCCAGCAGCGCCTTGTCGAGCGGGGTCTCGCCGCCCGCGGTCTCGAAACGGACCTCCTTGGCGTGGCCCGCCGCCTCGTCATGGACGATGCGGCCGAGCCGGCGGAACAGGGTGTGCAGAGGCACCATCCGCAGCCGCATCACCCCGTCGCGGAGCTGGTCCAGCGTCTTGCCGAGATGCTCGTGGGCGTGATCCAGACTGTCCCAGGCGTCGTTCCGGGATGGCGAGCCGGCCTGACGGCAGCGCTGCAGCGCGTCGTCCATGCGATTCCGGAAGATCACCATCTCGCCGAGGAGATCGACGAGGCCGTCGAGCCTCGCGAAGGGGATCCGCACGCCGGAGGGGACCGATTCCAGAGCGGTCTCCACCTCGCCGCCGTCTTCTCCCCCGGCCGCCCGCTTCTGGCTCGCCCGCTCCAGCAACTCACGGAACAGATCGACGCCGCGCAGCAGCTCTTCGACTTGGGGGTCGAGCGGATCGAGGAGGTCAACCTGGTCCTCCAGGTCGTGGGCGAGGGACTGCAGCTCGCGCAGATCCACCAGGCCCGCGTTCCCCTTGAGCGTGTGGAGCTGCATGCGGGCATCCTGGAGCCGTTCGGGAGTGGCGATCCCGGCCGCGGCGCAGGCCAGCAACACCTCCTCCAGACGGTCGAGCCTCTCGCTCGACTCCAGCAGGAACTCCGCGAAGAGCTCCTCGTTCGGGTCACGCATTGAATAAGACATCAAATGTACCTCGGGCGTTATGTAGTGGCGTGACAGACCCACACCGGGACTGCCCGCCTCGCCCTCCCCCAAATCGAATACCCGAATCCTGAGCCTGTCCCAGGCAAGGGACGTGCCAGGAGCCAGACTCTCCAGAACACGCCGGTGTTCGAAGGGAGGAGAGGGCTGAGCAGGCTCCCGCGGGAGCCCGGACCGTCTGAATTTCAGAATCGGTTCTGAGATCCGGATTCTAAACGGAAATCCTTGTAAATCAAGGGAATGCGCAGGTTCGAGAAGCCGCCGACCTGAACAGGCTCAGGGGCAGGAGGCGAAGGCCTGCGTGTCGGTGGTGGCGGGAGACGACCGGCCGAGCGGGTTTTCGTAGCGGACGGTCTGGCCCGTGGCGGTGTCCGTCACCTCGAGGGTGTACTGGACGTTCGTGGTGGCCGCCGCGAACACCCAGAAGCGGTTGTTCAGGGCGCAGCCGTCGATCACCTTGACCAGCATCTCCCAGTTCGCCGCGTCGAAGAACCAGAAGAGGCCCGAATCGCCCGAGACGCCAGGCGCCGCCGAGACCGGCACCACCGAGCCGACTCCCTGGCCGCCCTGGAAGTCGCGCCAGGCGACCTCGACCTGGAAACGGCCGTCCTGCAAGCAGAGCCGGGTCGGTCCAGCCACGCAGGCGGGACCGGGGCCGGTCCCCGCCTCGGGATAGGACTGCGACACCAGGAACCGGAAGCCGTCGGTCATGGTGGCGGTGGGCCAGGTGTTGTGGCCGAAGCCGGACCGGATGTCCTCCTCCCAGCGCACGCCCAGACGGTCCCACTGCCCCTTGAGCGCACCGTAGGCGCTGCCGTAGTTGGGGTCTTCGGTCCCGTAATACATCCGGATCGGCGCCTTGTAGGCCGGGTCGGCGACCGCCGAAACCGGATAGCTCGGCGCCGACATCGAGAAGACCGCGCTGTAGTGGGAAGCCTCGCCGTAGGCCAGGAGGTAGGCATAGGCGCCGCCGGCCGAATGGCCGGCGATCGCTACCCGCCGCGGATCCACGGAGATCTCCTCGCGCACCAGGCGGAGGCTCTCCTGGACGGTCGTCGCGTCGTTCCCGATCCCCCATCCCAGATTGGAGCTGGACTTGGGCAGGACGACCACGCACGCCGCGTTCTCGGCGGCGTTGAGCACGAAGTTGCGGTACAGCTCGGGCCGCCCCCCCGCGCCGTGCAGGAAGACCACCACCGGCGCCGGCCGGGTGGGGTCCAGCGTGCGCGGCACATAGCGCTGGAAGTAGGAGCCGGTCGCGGGGATCTGCACCTCTTTCCAGCCGGCGGCCGGGGTCTGGGCCGCCAGCGGCAGTCCGGCGATCGCCAGGACAGCCAGCCAGAACAGGCAGAGAGGTCGGGAGAACGTCGTGAGGTTACAGCTCGTGAATCGCACCGGTCCGGTCCTTCCCGTCCAAGATAGCCGGTTTGGACCGGACCGGCAAGCTTGCGTTTCGCTTTACCAGCCCGGCGAGATCAGGAACCCCGTCACCATGCCGGCGTCGGGCCGCTGGAACGGCTTGGCGTAGTAGAACTCGAGCACCGCGAAGCCGCCCAGCAGGACGCGCGCCGAGACCCCGGCGCTCACCACCGGCACCCGGT
>DATAHG010000016.1:0-6245 GCA_036263295.1 Thermoanaerobaculia bacterium
ACCGGGTCTTTCAGGCCGTCTCCGATGCCGCTGCTCCCCTTTGGGAGGGATCTCCTTCCGGGGCGCCAAGGCGCCCCGCTTTTTGTTTGTTACCATGTCTCTGTGAGCACAATCCAGAACAAATTTCCGCCAGGCTGGGACGAAGAGCGTGTTCGTAGGGTGCTGAGGCACTACGAGCAGCAAAGCGAGGCGGAGGCGATTGCCGAGGATGAAGGTCACCCCGCACGCCGCTCCCGGCCGGGGCCCACACCCCGGCCTACATGAATGTCGCCCCTACGGGGCTTGGTTTGTCCTCCAGAGACCATTGGCACGATCTAGCCCGATCCCGTTTGGATCGAGACAACGCGGCTGGGAGCGCCGGCGTCTCGCCGGCCATCCATTCAGCCAAGAAAACGTCGCAAACTCCGCGCGATCCGTGAAAACACAGAGAAGCGTTGTCATAAAGCACCGATATTCCGTGACAAAAGATCCGTACAACGTGACGATGCGTAGAGAGTCCATGACGAAGCCTTGAGAGGGCATGACGAAACATCGATAGGTCGTGACGAGATGGAGAGGCAACGTGAAAAAAGGTGGAGAATTCGTCACAACCTGGCTAGAGAAAGAGACGAAACGCCGGTATGACGTGACGATTGGTGGAGAGATCGTGACGGAATGCCGGTGAGAAGTGACAAAGCGTAGAGACATCGTGACAAATTAAGCATGCGACGTGACGAAGTGTCGATCGTTCGTCGCAACGCGTAGAGACATCGTAACGATGCGGGGATGTAAAGTGACGAAGTGGAGAGGTAGCGTGACAAAGTGGGAAGACTTCGTCGCAACGTCTCGGGACGTTGTCACGGCGTTTGCCTGTGTCGTCATGGATTTTCGAAGCTCGGTGCCTCTCCTTGGTTGAATCGTTGGCCGGCGGGACGCCGGCGCTACCAGCCGCGTTTGTCTCGGTTCGAGACGGATGCGCCGGCTCGCACCTGAGTCCCCATACCGGCCCTCCATGCCCGCACCGCTATGGCACCCCGGTTGCTTCATCACCATCCAGGTCCATGCCGACCGGGTCTCTATGAAGCAATCTCCAACGCGGGCTACCGCGCCCGAAGCTCGCTCCTTCCATCCGATTCCGGCGGGATCCCGCCGCGTCTCGGTGGTGATCCCCGCGCGCAACGAGGTCCCCTCGATCTGGGAGACGGTGCGGGCGGTCAAGGCGCAGGCGCTCCCCGGGATCGAGCTCGAGATCCTGGTCGTCGACGACGGCTCGGACGACGGCACCCCCGAGGTGGCGCGGGCCGCCGGGGCGCGGGTGATCGTCATGTCCCCCGGGGGAAATCCGGCCGCGGCGCGCAACCGCGGGGCGGCGGAATCGACCGGTGATCCGATCGTCTTCCTCGACGCCGACTGCACGCCCGCCCCGGGGTGGCTCGCGGCGATCCTGGCCGCCCATGACCGCGGCGAGGCGGTGGTCGGCGGATCGCTCGACCTGCCGCCGGGGCTGCCGGCCTCGGCCCGCTGCGACTACTACTGCGGCTGGTACCTGGTCCACTCCCGGCGCCCGGCCGGACCGGTGCCGCACATCCCGCCGCCCAACCTGAGCGTGCGGCGCGAGCTTTTTTTACAAACCAGCGGGTTCACCGAAAGACAACCTTTCTCGTACACCAACGAAGAGCGCATCTGGGAAGGCGAGCTGCGGCGCGCCGGCCACCGGCTCTACTTCGAGCCGCAGGCCCGGGCCTGGCACCACAACCGGCCCGGCTTTCGGAACCTTTTGCGGCGCAACTACCGGTGGGCCTACACCGCCATCCCGGCCAAGGCCGAGACCGGCGCCGCCCGGCTCGCCTGGCTCTACCGCCGGCCGCGCCTGCTGATCGCGGCGAGCGCCCCGCTCGCCCTGGTCCATACCGCCTTTATCCTCGGCTGCTGGCTGCGGGCCGGCGTGCTGGAGCCGCTCTGGATGACTCCGGCCATCCTCGCCTCCCGGCTGTCCTACGCGGCCGGCATGGCGGTGGGGGGCTGGCGCTGGCTCGCGGCCCGGCGCGATGGGGGGCCGGCCAGCTTCGCCCCCCGCTGGCAGTAGGGGCTCCGATGGCCATCGTCGATTCCCCCGCCCCCGAAGCCGTCACCTGGATCCGGCCGTCCCGTGGCTGGGGCCTGCCGGACCTCGGCGAGCTGTGGCGCTACCGTGAGCTGATCTATTTCCTGATCTGGCGCGACGTGAAGGTGCGCTACAAGCAGACCGCGCTCGGCGCCGCCTGGGCGGTGATCCAGCCGCTCGCCACCATGGGGGTGTTCAGTGTCTTCTTCGGCAATCTGGCGGGCGTCCCGTCGGACGGCGTGGAGTACCCGCTCTTCGCCCTGGCGGCGCTGGTCCCCTGGACGTTTTTCTCGCAGGGGCTGATCCAGTCCTCCAACAGCCTGGTGGGGAGCCAGAACCTGGTCAGCAAGGTCTATTTTCCGCGCCTCGCGATCCCGCTCGCGGCGGTCCTTGCCGGCCTCGTGGACTTCCTGGTCGCCTTCGCGCTGCTGCTCGGGGCCCTGGCCTTCTACCGGGTCGTGCCGGATGGGCGGGTGGTCTGGCTGCCGCTGTTCCTGCTCCTCGCCCTGGTCACCTCCCTCGGAGTCGGGCTGTGGCTCTCGGCCTGGAGCGTGCGCTACCGCGACGTGCGCTACCTCGTACCGTTCCTGGCCCAGCTCTGGCTGCTCGCCACCCCGGTCGCCTATCCGGCGAGCCTGCTGTCCGAGCCCTGGCGCACGGTCTACGGGATCAATCCGATGGCGGGGGTGGTCGAAGGATTCCGCTGGGCTTTGCTGGGGACCGGGACGGGGCCCGGCCCGCTGGTCCTGGTCTCGGCCGGGGTGGCCCTGGTCCTTCTGGTCTCCGGGCTCGCCGTCTTCCGCCGCCAGGAGCGGACCTTCGCGGACCTGATCTAGGAGCCCGACGTGACCTCGCCCGTCATCCGCACCGACCGCCTGGGCAAGCACTACCGGCTGGGGGAGATCCAGCGCCGGCAGGACACCCTGCGCGACGCGTTGAGCCGGGGGGCGCGGCGCCTCGTCGGTCGCCGCCGCCAGAAGGAGGCCGCCGGGCTCTGGGCGCTGCGCGACGTCAGCCTCGCGGTCGAACAGGGGGAGGTGCTGGGTCTGATCGGCGGCAACGGCGCCGGCAAGAGCACGCTCCTCAAGATCCTTTCGCGGATCACCGAGCCGACCGAGGGGGAGGCCTGGGTGCAGGGCCGGGTGGGGTCGCTCCTGGAGGTGGGAACCGGCTTCCACTCCGAGCTGACCGGGCGGGAGAACGTCTACCTGAGCGGGGCGATCCTCGGCATGCGGCGGGCGGAGATCGACCGCAAGTTCGACGAGATCGCCGCCTTCGCCGGGGTCGAGGCCCACCTCGACACCCCGGTCAAGCGCTACTCCAGCGGCCAGTACCTGCGCCTCGCCTTCGCCGTCGCCGCCCACCTGGAGCCCGAGATCCTCTTCGTGGACGAGGTCCTGGCGGTGGGCGACGCCGCCTTCCAGCGCAAGTGCCTGGGCAAGATGGGGGACGTGGCCCGCCAGGGGCGTACCGTGCTGTTCGTGAGCCACAACCTGGTGGCGGTCGAGGGGCTGTGCGACCGGGTGGTCTGGCTGCGCGACGGCCGGATCGCGGAGGAGGGGAGCCCCGGGCCGGTGATCGCCCGCTACCTGGCCGAGGCCTTCGCGCCGGTCGCCCTGCAGGTCTGGGACGACCCGGCCACGGCGCCGGGCAACGACCGGGTCCGCCTGCGGCGGGCCGCCGTCCGGCCGGAGGGCGGGCTGCCGGGCGATCCGATCGACGTGCGGACCCCGTTCGTCTTCGAGGTGGAGTACTGGAACTTCCAACCCGGGACGCGGCTGAGCGTCGCCCTCCAGCTCTACGAGGAGGGGGGCGTCCTGCTCTTCAACGCCGGCCCTCTGCAGGGCTCGCCGTGGTACGACCGGCCCTTCCCGGCCGGCCTGTTCCGCGACGTCTGCCGGGTGCCCGGCGACCTTCTCAACAACGGGATCCACCGCGCCGAGTTGCTGATCGTCGAGGACCAGACCCGGGCGATCTACCGCCACCCCGAGCTGCTGGTCTTCGAGGTGCGCGACAGCGTCGAGCTGCGCGGCGGCTGGTTCGGGACGTGGACCGGGGTCACCCGCCCCATCCTGGCGTGGGAGACCGAGCAGGTGGGGGTGGGGGCGGAGAGGCCGTTGGAACCCGTGGAGGCCCGGCCGTGAGCGGCTACCGGGACCCCGGCTACGCCGGCTCGTTCGCCGAGTTGGGCACCCCTTGCGAGCTGCCGCGGAGCGGCGGCTGGATCCTGGTGCGGGATATCCCTGGCACCGATCGGCGGGACGCCATGGGGTGTTATCCCCTGTTCTCCTGCCGCGACCCGCGGGGGCTCGCGGCCGACCTGGAGGAGGCCGGGCGCGACCTGGTGGCTCTCTCCCTGGTCACCGACCCGTTCGGCGATTTCGGCGGGGAAGAGGGGCTGCGCGAGGTCTTCCCCGACCTCGCCCGCCCCTACAAGGAGCACTTCGTGGTGGACCTCGCGGTGCCCTTCGAGAGCCGGGTCTCGGACCACCACCGCCGCAACGCCCGCCGGGCCCTGCAGCTCCTGGAGATCCAGGCCATCGAGGCGCCCGACGATCCGGCCCTTCTCGACGAGTGGCACGGGTTCTACCAGCACCTGATCGAGCGCCACGGCATCCGCGGCGTCGCCGCGTTCTCGCGGGAGGCTTTCGCCCGGCAGCTCCGGGTCCCCGGGATGGTGGCCTTCCGCGCCCTCCACGACGGCAACCCGGTGGGGATGACCCTCTGGTACCGCCAGGGGGACGTCGCCTTCTACCACCTCGGCGCGCATGGCCCGGCCGGCTATGCCTTGCGCTCGTCCTTCGCGCTTTTCCAGCGGGCTCTGGACCACTTTGCGGCCGAGGGGGTGCGCTGGGCGGGGCTGGGAGCAGGGGCCGGGGCGCGGGGTCCGGGGTCCGACGGGCTGCGCCGCTTCAAGGAGGGGTGGTCCACCGGCACCCGCACGGCCTGGCTCTGCGGGCGGATCTTCGATCGCGACGCCTACCGCGACTGCGTCGAGCAGGCCGGGGCCGCGGGCTTCGACGACTACTTCCCGCTCTACCGCCGGGAGGAGGCCGGATGATCCGCCAGGACCTCATCCCGCTGGAGGACCGCGCCGCCTGGCGTCAGAGCCTGGAGGGGATCCCGCACGGCTTCGGCCACACCTGGGAGAGCTGCCGCGCCGCCGCCCGCAGCTCCGGGGCGCCGACCTTCCTCTACCGGTTCCAGGACGGCCCGGCGCGCGTCGTCTGCCCCCTCGCCGAGCGCGGCCAGGGGTGGACCCGCGATCTGGCGACCCCCTACGGCTTCGGCGGCTTCGCGGGCACCGGCGGCGGCCCCCTCTTCCGCCACCGGTTCCGCGACTTTCTCCGGCGGCGGGGGTACGTCTGCGCCTACATCGGGCTCCATCCGGTCCTGACGGGGGGGGACTGGGCCGGCCCCGGCGAGGCCCACGTCTACAACTCCGTCCATGTCCTCGACCTCACCGCCCCGGAAGAGACCCTGTTCGCCCGCCTGTCGGAGAACCGGCGGCGCGAGGTCCGCGCCTTCGACCGGGCCCGGTCTGAAAAGACGGTGGAGCTGGTGGAGGACCGCGACGCCCTGGCCCGGTTCTTCCTGGACCATTACGAGGAGTTCTACCGGAGCCGGTCGGCCAGCCCGCTCTACTTCTTTTCCCGCGACACCCTGCTCGACCTCTTCGCGCTCGACAACGTCCTGCTGCTGGGAGCCGCCGGGCCGGACGGGATCGAGGCCGTCTCGGTCTTCGGCTGGACCCCCTACCTCGCCGACTTCCTGCACAACGTCTCGCGGCCCGGCGGAGAGCGCCATTCGGCCCCCCTGATCTGGCAGGCGGCCCGCCGCCTGCACGCCCGGCGCATCCCCTTCCTCTGCCTGGGCGGCGGAATCCACGAGGGGGACGGCGTCGCCCGCTTCAAGGAGCGCTTCGGCGGCGAGCGCCGCCCCCTGGCGGCCCTGCGCCAGGTCTACGACCGGGAGCGCTATGCCGAGCTGTGCCGCCTAGCCGGCGTGGATCCCGAGGCGGAGGGCTACTTTCCACCCTACCGGAACCCGCGCGCCAGCGCCGGAACGAATGAGGCCCCTGCCCTGGCGGCCGGCCGGGGATGGCGTTGATGTTCACCCGCTCGGCCCGCTTCTACGACGAGCTGTACGCCTTCAAGGACTA
>DATAHG010000017.1:0-4672 GCA_036263295.1 Thermoanaerobaculia bacterium
GGTGGTGCCGGACCGCACCGGCCGCTATGTGCTCCAGGCGCCGCAGATCCCGTATTTCAACCCGGCCGCCCGGAAATACCAGGTGGCGACGGTGCCGGCGCTTCAGCTCACCGTTCTGCCGCGGGCGACCGCGGCCACCGCCTCGCGGGGGCCCGGCCTCGGCCAGCCGCACGACATCCGCGACGGCGGGGAGACGCGGACGGGCGGCGGCGCCGCCTGGGGGTGGGCGGCCTGGAACCGGCCCGACATCCTGCTCGGCCTCTTCGCCCTCCCCTGGGGGATCGTCTTGGTGGTCACGCTGCTGCGCCGGGAGCGGGCCGGGGCGGCGGGACCGGCCGGGGCGGCCCCGGCGCCCGCTCCGGGTCCGGCCCGCGAGGGGCGTGACCTGCGGGAGGCCCGGCGCCGTCTGGAGGAACGCCTCGCTGAGGCCGGGGCCGAGGCGCGCCCCCGCCAAGCCGCCCTGCTGATCGAGAGCGCCTGGCGCGACCTGCTCTCCGAGCGCTGGGGGGGGCCGCCGAGCCTGCCGCTGGACCGTTGGGCGCGCGAGGCCCAGGCCCGGGGCGAGGACGCCGCCACGGTGGCCGAGATCGGCCGGCTGGCCGAGGATCTCCAGTTCCTGCGCCAGGCGCCTCAGCTTTCGGCGACCGAGGCGGTGCGCGGCGAGGTGGCGGCCCGCGGCCGGTCGCTGCTGCGGCGCCTGAAATGACAGTCGCCCGCCTGACCGGCCGCCGGATCGGCCCCCCGGCATTCCTGGCTCTCCTCCTCGGGCTGCTCGCTCCGGCCCTCCTCTCCGCCACGCTCGCCGGCCGCGACGGCCTGACCCCGGCCGAGACCGCGCTCGCGGCCGGCAACCGGCTGGTGCGCGACGGCCGCCTGGAGGAGGCCCTGAATGTCTATATCTCCGGCTATGAGGGCACCGGCAGCCCCGATCCGGTCCTGGCCTACAACCTGGGGACGGTGGCGCACCACCTCGACCGGCTGCCGGAGGCGCTGCTCTGGTACCGGCGGGCCGAGATCGGCGTGCGGGGAGCGGACCCGGCGCTGCGCGCCGATCTGAGCGACAACCTGGAGCTCGCCCACCGCAGCCTCGAATCGCTCGGAGTGCAGCCCGGGGAGCCGCCGGCCGCCTGGCGGCTCTGGATCGAGAACCGGCAGCACCTGCCGCTGCTCGGCATCGTCCTCTCCTGGTGCGCCCTGCCGCTGCTGGCGTTGCGCCCGGGGATCCGCGGGAAGGTCCTGGTGCCGCTCGCCGTCCTCTCCGGGCTGGCGGCGGCGGCCGGCACGGAGCCTCGCCTCCTGCTGAACGCCGGCCCGCGGCCGGCCGTCCTCCTCCAGCCCTGCCCCACGACGGACACCGGCCTGCCGGCCGGGAGCGAGGTCTGGGTGACCCCGGACGGCCCCGGGAGCTGGCGCGTTGTCCGGCACGACATCCGGCGCGACGCCGGCCGCGAGCTGCGCTGTCCCGGGGAGGCGGTCGGCCTGGTGCTCCCCTGATGAGCAGGCCGTGAGCGGCGGGCGGCTTTTCGCCTTCCGCCAACTTCTGCTATCGTTGTCGCAGCCGATTCCCATTTTGTATGAAGTTCCTGGAGCCGTGTCGTATGGGAACAGAGATCTACAAAGTCATGCCGGTCTCTTGGAGTGTTTGCGGTGAGTGACGTCCTTGCCAGAGTGACCGGGCCCGACGAAGGACTTCCCGAGATGACCGAGGATTTCCACTGCCTCGATCACGTCAACCTCGAACGGTTCCTGGAGCGCCGGCGCGCCACCCGCACCTTTCCGCTGGAGCTGAGCCTGGCGGAGAACCTCGTCGAGGTGCTGCGGCGCGCCAACGGCTTCGTGCCTTCGGCGGCCGGCTCGATCCTGCTCGACCATCCGTCGAAAAAGCACGAGGACCGGCGCAAGAACATCCTGACCTTCATCGCCGCCTTCGGCGAGAAGTCCTCCTGCCTGGTGGGCCAGACCATCCCGGCCGACCAGGGGATCGCCGGCCGCGTCTATCTGACCGGCGAGGCGTACCTGACGCCCTACGCGCCGCAGGACCGCTTCTTCTACCGCGGCATGGACGAGCAGACCCGCTATTCGACCGAGTCGCTGATCGCCATCCCGGTGCGCATCGAGCAGGAGGTCTGCGGCGTGCTCGAGCTGATCAACCGGGTGGACGCCCCCGGCTACACCCAGCAGGACAAGAACCTGCTGGAGATCTTCGCCGGCTACATCTCGATCTCGATCCAGAACGTGCTGGACGGCCGCCAGGCGCAGGAGATCGCCAAGCGCGACAACCTGACCGGCCTCTACAACGACCGCTATCTGCACATCGCGCTCTCGGACACCATCCGGCACTGCCAGGCCGAGGGCCTCGACATGTCGGTGCTGTTCATCGACCTCGACTACTTCAAGCACGTCAACGACACCCACGGCCACCTCGCCGGCAGCCAGGTGCTGCGGGAGGTCGGCCACCTGCTGCGGCGCCAGGTCGCCCGTCTCGAAGGGATGCCGGCGCGCTATGGCGGCGACGAGTTCGTGATGCTGCTGCCCGGCAGCAGCCTGGAAGACGCCGTGGACATGGCGGAGGAGATCCGCTCCGAGATCGTCGGCTCGACGTTCTGCGACAAGCCCGGGGAGATCCAGCCCGAGCCCCTGCACCTCAAGGGGATCACCTGCTCGATCGGCATCGCGACGCTCAAGCGGCACATCGACGAGGATCTCTCCCTCGAAGAGCGCAAGAGCTCGCTGCTGCGCCTGGCCGACGCCGCCATGTACGTGGCGAAGGAGACCGGGCGCAACCGCACCGCGATCGCCGGGGAGCCGGTGCGGCGCCGGCCGTCGGGCGGCGGCAGCCCCGGCCGGTCGGGGCCCGCCCGCTGACACCCTGTATTCGGTCCCGGTGATTTGATCCGTATTTGATCCATTTGATCCCCGGTGGGGGGCGGTGTTACGATGCCGCGGCTTTCGGAGGCGGGGCTGTCTCCCCGCCGTTCCACTCCAACGACGGACTCAACACGCGGGCGGCTCGACGCCCCGGGGCCGATGCGCGCAACCACATGAGAAAGCACACGATCGTCATCGCCGGAGCCGGCGGCATGGGCAGCGCCACCGGCCTTCTTCTTCGCGAGCTGGGGGATTTCGAGGTCGATCTCTACGTCGGGGACGCCGACGCCGACCGCGCCCACGCCGCCGCGTCCTGGATCCGCGAGGGCTCGACCCGGCCCGGAGCCGTCCACGCCTTCCATCTGCCCTTCGAAGGGGTGGGAGCGGAGCTCGAGGCCGCCCTGCAGGCTTCGGAGATCCTCCTCGACTGCCTGCCGGGCAAGGAGGCGCCGCGCATGGCCCGTCTGGCGCGCCAGCACGACCTGCACTACGCCAACCTCACCGAGCATGTGAAGGAGACCGAGGAGGTGATGGAGATCGCCGAGGGGTCGGAGCGCGGCTTCCTGCTGCAGACCGGCCTCGCCCCGGGGTTCATCGACGTCCTCGCCAACGGCCTCTTCCAGCAGTTCTGCCAGGAGCACAAGGTGGAGGCCGTCGAGAGCATCTCGATGCGGGTCGGCGCCCTCACCACCACCGCGCATCCGCCGCACTACTACGGCTTTACCTGGAGCTCGATCGGGGTGGCGACCGAGTACGTCGAGCCCGCCACGGTCGTGCGCGACTCCCGGCGCACCACCCGCCCGTCCCTCACCGACCTGGCGCCGATCCTGATCGACGGCATCGTCTACGAGGAGGCCCTGACCTCCGGCGGCGCCGCCGACCTCCCCATCGCCCTGGAAGGCCGGGTGAAGACCCTGGATTACAAGACTCTGCGCTACCCCGGCCACTACGGCTGGGTGCAGCGCCTCCTCGCCGATGCCCCGCAAGAGGGGGAAGACGGGGAGCGCGCCGACTACCTCCTCGGCCGCATGACCGAGGCCGTGCCGTTTGTAGAAGACGACCTCGTCGTCTTCTACGCCGCGGTGGACGGCTTCGGCGCCGACGGGATCCGCCGCCGGCTGGAGCGTTCCGGGCTGATCCGGCCGATCCGCGTCGGCGCCCGCCAGCTCAAGGCGATCCAGTCGACCACGGCCGCCGGCCTCGCGGAGTCCGCCCGCCTCCTGCTCACCGAAGGACTTCGCGGCGTCTGCCTGCAGAGCCAGATCGACCCGGCCCACTTCATGGCGGGGCCGTTCATCTCGACCGTATACGGCTGAGTCGTTTTCCCCCCTCGACAGCGCCCGCCGATACCCCATTCGGAAGCGCTTTTCAATAGCCCTCCGGGCCCGTTTCGAGCGGCTCGGAGGGACGCAGCTTTTTTCTGTGGAAAACTTCACACGTCAAAGGTCGGAACACCACGGGTAAAAGGGTGAAAAGCCCTGGACAAAATTTTCAATCCCTTTGTTTACCTGTACTTAGACAAACTGCACAAAAACTTGGGCAAAGTGGGGAAAGTCCCTGTGGGACCGCCTTTTTCCCCTCGGAAAGGGGCCCTTTCCCACAGAGTTTTCCACAGCGGCTGCGGAGATCCGGCCCGTCCGGCCGGGCTGCTCAAAGGGTTCTCAGGGAGTGCTCAGCGGGTGACCAGAGTCGAAGGCAAAACCCCTTCGGTCCGGCAGCCGAGATCGTCCAGAGCCTGCCGCGAGGTGAGGGGGAGGCTGGTCGCGGCGGGGAGGGTGAGCCGCTCCGCGGCGGGTCCCCGGAC
>DATAHG010000018.1:0-7770 GCA_036263295.1 Thermoanaerobaculia bacterium
CCGATGACGTAACGCCAGAAGAACTTGCAAGCGAGACCTGGATCGGGAGCCTTTGAGGACGAGGAAACCCCAGGTACACGGCCTTTTCTCCAGGCTCGAAAGCTCGGCCGGATCACTGGTCCGCATCTTGCACCTTGTCGCGGGGCGAGCGAGGGCTTGCGACGAGCAATAGCAATGATGAAGAGCTTCTGGATCGCAGGATTCGAAGGTTCCTGCCATAGACGGCGTGACGGCAGACGGCTGGATCTCCTGGCCGCGACGCAGCACGACCGCTATGCGCGGGGCGACTACCGCCGCCTGGGGCAGGCGGGCATCCGTGCCGCGCGCGACGGGGTGCGCTGGCACCTCGTCGAGACGGCGCCGGGGAGCTACGACTTCTCCTCGCTGCTCCCCCAGGTGCGGGCGGCGCGCGATGCCGGGGTCCAGGTGGCCTGGAGCCTCTGCCATTACGGATACCCGGACGACCTCGACCCTTTTCGTCCCGCCTTTGTCGAGCGGTTTGCCCGGTTCGCCCGGGCGGTGGCCCGAGTGATCGCCGCTGAGACCGACGAGGCGCCGCTTTACACCCCGATCAACGAGATCTCGTTCTGGTCCTGGGCCGGCGGCGACGTCGCCTACTTCAACCCGGGAGCGATCGAGCGCGGCTTCGAGCTCAAGACCCAACTCGTGCGGGCCAGCCTCGCCGCCATCGACGCCATCTGGGCGGTGGACCGGCGGGCCCGGATTCTCCATACCGATCCGGCCATCCACGTGATGGTGGACCCCGAGCGGGCCGGGGACGAGGCGGCGGTCGCCGAGGCCGAGGGGCACCGGCTGGCCCAGTTCCAGGCCTGGGAGATGCTGCGCGGGTCGCTCTGGCCCCAACTGGGGGGAGACCCGCGCTACCTGGACCTTCTGGGAGTCAACTACTACCCCCACAACCAATGGGTTCTCCATGGGCCGCGGATCGAGCGCGGCAATCCGTTGTTCCGTCCGTTCCGGGAAATCCTGACGGAAGTCTACCAGCGCTATCGCCGGCCCATCCTGATTTCGGAGACCGGGACCCACGCCGAGGCTCGCCCGGAGTGGCTGGCCTATATCTGCGACGAGGTCCGGGCGGCGGGCCGCGCCGGGGTACCGGTCCAGGGGATCTGCCTTTATCCGATCCTCGACTACCCGAGCTGGGACCACGAGCACCCCTGCCCCTGCGGCCTGTGGGGATTCGCGGACGCCGAGGGCAACCGCGAGATTTATCCGCCGCTCGTCCGCGAGATGGCGCACCAGAATGAGCTATTCCGGCGCGAGAGCGCCTTTTCCACCCTTTTTGACGACCCGGCGGCCTCAGGGTTGCACTCGACCGAGCCGGGCGTGGAGGAGATCGAGCATGCAGCCTGTTAGCCGATCGGTGTCGAATCTGGCCTCTGTCGAGGCCGCCCTGCGGGCTGAAGACCGGACCCCGGATCTGATCTGTCTGTCCCACCTGCGCTGGGATTTCGTCTATCAGCGCCCGCAGCACCTGATGAGCCGCTTCGCCCGCGAGCGGCGGGTCTTCTTCTTCGAAGAGCCGATGCCGAGCGACGGCCCGCCGCGGCTGGACATCTCCGAGCGGCCGGACGGCCTGCGCGTCGTCGTGCCGCGCCTCCCCGAAGGGCTCCCCCGCGAGGTCGCCGAGGCCGCCCAGCGCGACCTCCTGCGCGGCCTGCTCGACGAGCACCGGATCCAGGAGTACGTCCTCTGGTACTACACCCCCATGGCCCTGGGCTTCAGCGACGGGCTCGATCCCCATGCCGTGGTCTACGACTGCATGGACGAGCTGTCGCTCTTCCGGGGCGCTCCGCCCGAGCTGCTGGAGCGCGAGGCCCGGCTTCTCCAGCGGGCGGACCTGGTCTTCACCGGCGGCCAGAGCCTCTACGAGGCCAAGCGCGACCGCCATCCGGAGGTCCACGCCTTCCCGAGCAGCATCGACATGCAGCACTTCGGGCGCGCCCGCCGGATCGCCGCCGAGCCGTCGGACCAGGCGTCGATCCCGCACCCCCGCCTCGGCTATTTCGGGGTCATCGACGAGCGCATCGACATCGACCTGATCGCCGCTATCGCCGACGCCCGTCCGGACTGGCAGATCGTCATGCTGGGACCGGTCGTCAAGATCGATCCGGCCAGCCTGCCGCGGCGCCGGAACCTCCACTACCTGGGGATGAAGCACTACGACGACCTGCCGACCTATCTGGCGGGCTGGGACGTCGCCCTGATGCCGTTCGCCCGCAACGAGTCCACCCGGTTCATCAGCCCGACCAAGACGCCGGAGTATCTGGCTGGCGGGAAGCCGGTGGTCTCGACGCCGATCCGCGACGTCATCCGTCCCTACGGCGACCTGGGGCTCGTCCGCATCGCCGAGACCCCCGAGGAGTTCGTGGAGGCGATCGAGCTGTCGCTCGCCGAAGGCGAGACTCCGGCCATCCGGGAGACCTGGCTGGGCCAGGTGGACGAGTTCCTCGCCCGCAGCTCCTGGACGCGCACCTATCGGAGCATGGCCGACCTCATCGAGTCCGCCGTCTCGGCGCGCCGCGCGGCCCTGCGATGACCCTTTGTAAAGTTTCGCCGAAGTACACGGTATGCAGGGGATCTGCTTCCGACTTCTTGATCTGACTTCGCTGAAAGGAGCGATCCATGTTTGATTATCTGATCGTGGGGGCGGGATTCGCCGGAAGCGTCCTCGCGGAGCGGCTGGCCCGGGCGGCAGGCAAGAAGGTCCTGCTGGTCGATCGCCGGCCCCATATTGGCGGCAACGCCTACGACTGCTATGACGACGCGGGGATCCTGATCCACCGCTACGGCCCCCACATCTTCCACACCAACTCGCGGGAGGTCTTCGAATACCTCTCGCAGTTCACCGCCTGGCGCCCTTACGAGCACCGGGTGCGGGCGAGCGTGGACGGCCAGCTCGTGCCGATCCCGATCAACCTCGACACCATCAACCAGCTCTACGGCCTGAAGCTCAACAGCATGGAGGTGGAGAAGTTCTTCGCCTCGGTGGCCGAGGTCAAGGAGGAGGTCCGCACCTCCGAGGACGTGGTGGTCTCGCGGGTCGGCCGCGAGCTCTACGAGAAGTTTTTCCGCGGCTACACCCGCAAGCAGTGGGGGCTCGACCCCTCCCAGCTCGACGCCATGGTCACCGCCCGCGTGCCGGTGCGGACCAACCGCGACGACCGCTACTTCTCGGACTCCTACCAGGCCATGCCGCTGCGCGGTTATACCCGGATGTTCGAGAACATGCTGGACCACGAGAACATCAAGGTCCTGCTCAACTGCGACTACCGGGAGATCGAGGGGGTCATCCCTTACGACCAGATGGTCTACACCGGGCCGGTGGACGAGTTCTTCGACTTCCGCTACGGCAAGCTGCCCTACCGGTCGCTCCGCTTCCAGTTCGAGACGGTCAACCAGGAGCAGGTGCAGCCGGTGGCGGTGGTCAACTACCCCAACGAGCACCTCTACACGCGGGTGACCGAGTTCAAGCACCTGAGCGGCCAGGAGCACAGCAAGAGCACCCTGGTCTACGAATACCCGGAAGCCGAGGGGGACCCCTACTACCCGGTCCCGCGCCCCGAGAACAACGAGCTGTACAAGCGCTACCAGGCGCTGGCCGAGGCCACGCAGGACGTCCACTTCGTGGGCCGTCTCGCGACGTACAAGTACTACAACATGGACCAGGTGGTGGCGCAGGCGCTGTCGGTCTACGCCCGGATCGTCGGCCAGAAGCGGTCCGAGGCGAGCCGCGCGGTGCTGACGGCGGCGGCTCCGGTGCCGACACCGGTGCGGACCCGCAAGCGGCGGGAGCAGGAGGAGAGCGCGGCTCTGCCGGCGCTGGCCAAACGCGCCTGACCCAGAAAAGGCGATGGGGACCGGTTTCCCGGTCCCCTCGGGTCTGACACGCGCGGCCTATCAGGCCACGGAACAGGAGGGTTGGTACCGCAGGGCATGACTACCGCCGTGGGGTTGACCGGCCTGGCGGCGGACGCTCGCCAGTGGAACCCCGGAGGGCTGGGCCGCCAGCAGCGCGACCAACGACGGCATGGTTATACACCAATGAGCATGTATATGGAATAGCATTTTCATCTGGCAAATTTTGGCAGTCCCTTTCAGACTCCCGCCTGCCGCCCCTCCCGAGCTGATACATTCCTCTCTATGGAAGCGAAATCTCGCTCCGCGCGCTGGCTGCGGCGCCTGCGGGACTGGGCCCGCTCCCTCGACTTCACCCTGGCCCGCCGTTTCGGCCTGGCCACCCGGGAAGACCGCATCTTCTTCATCCTGGTCGCGCTGGTGGGCGTCATGTCCGGCGTGCTCGGCATCGCCGTCCACTTCCTGATCGAGGCCCTGCAGACCCTGCTCTGGCGCTCGCCCGGCGAGCTGATCGAGGTGGCCAGGCACGCGCCGCGCTGGGTGGTGGTGGCCGCCCCGGCGGCCGGCGGCGTCCTGGTCGGGCTGATCGTCTGGATCGCCGGCCGCCGGGTGGGCGGCGGCGGCATGGCCAACATGATCGAGGCGGTGGCCCTCTCCGGCGGCAAGATCGCGCCCCGGCCGGTGATCGCCAACGCCCTGGCCGCCATCGCGACGGTCGGCGCCGGCGGCTCCCTCGGCCGTGAAGGCCCAATGATCCGGCTGGGAGCCATGGTCTCCTCCTGGCTGGGCTCCCGGCTGGGCCTCGAGCCGCACCGCATCAAGGTGCTGGTGGGCTGCGGCGCGGCCGCCGGCATGGCGGCGATCTACAACGTCCCGGTCGGCGGCACGCTGTTCGCCATGGAGGTCATCCTCGGCAACTTCGCCCTGGACATCTTCGGCCCGATCGTCGCCTCGTCGGTCATCTCCACCCTGATCTTCCGCTCGGTGATGGGCAACGCCCCGCTCTACGCCGCCCGCGAGTTCACCGTGGCGAGCGGCTGGGAGATCCTGCTCTACGCCGGTCTCGGGATCGTCGGCGCCCTCGCCTCGGTGCTCTTCGTTTCCGGAGTGCGGGTGGGCCGGATCTCCTTCAAGAAGATGACCCTCGTGCCGGAGCCGCTCAAGCCGTTGATCGGCCTCGGCCTGGTCGGCGTCATGGCGCTCTGGGTACCCCAGGTGCTCGGCCCCGGGCGCGGTGCGATCAACCTGACGGTCGGCGGGAATCTCGGCCTGCCGGCGCACCTCGGGCAGCCGAGCTCGTTCCTGATCCTCCTGCTGCTGGGGCTCGCCCTGGCCAAGCTGGTCGCGACCGCCCTCACCGCCGGCAGCGGCGGGGCGGGCGGGTTGTTCACCCCCTCGCTCGTCTTCGGCGCCCTGCTCGGCAACGCCTACGGCCTCTGGGCGCACGCGTTCTGGCCCGACACCGCCTCGCCCGCCGGGGCCTACGCCGTGGTCGGCATGGCGGCGGTCGCCGCCGGCACCAGCCACGCCCCGATCAGCGCCATCCTCATCCTGTTCGAGTTCACCGGCAACTACGACCTCATCCTCCCCCTGATGGTCGCCTCGATCACGGCGAGCCTGGTGGCCCGCAAGCTCCAGCGCCACTCGATCTACACCGAGTCGCTCAGTCGGCGTGGCGTCGAGCTGCCGTTGCGGATGGAGGAGGCCGTGCTCGCCGGGCTCAAGGCCGAGGACCTCGCCCGCCCCGACCTCGACACCCTGCGGGCGGGGGACCACTACCCCCAGGTGGTGGACAAGTTCCTCGCCACCCGACGGCAACGCCTGTTCGTGGTCGGACCCGACGGCCGCCTCCTGGGGGCGGTCTCGCTGCACGACATCAAGCACGCCCTGGAGCACCCCGAGCTGCTCACCGCCGTATTGGCCCACGACCTCATGCTGCCGGTCGATCGCGCCATCCTCAAGGACGAGCGGCTGCACCGGGCGACCGAGTACTTCGCCCACAGCGACTTCGAAAGACTGCCGGTGGTGGACGAGGCCGGCAAGCTCCTCGGGGTGCTCGCCAAGCGCGACCTGCTGGCGGTCTACGCCCAGGAGGTGCTAGGGCGGCCGGCCATGCTGGCAACGTTCGTCTCCAGCCGCGAGTCGGAGGCCAGCCGCCAGTACGTCGAGCTGCCGCCGGACTTCTCCCTGCGCATGGTGCCGTTGCCGCCGGAGTTCGCCGGCAAGACCCTGGCCGAGGCGCGTCTCCCCCAGACCCTCGGCGCCCGCGTCCTGGAGATCCGCCGCCCGAGCCGCAACGGGGAGGACGCGGTCATCCCCGGCGCCGACACCCTGCTGCAGAGTGGCGACGTGCTGCTCCTCCTCGGGCCGACCGAGTCGATCGAGGCTCTGCTGGCCGGGAAGCTGACGGTGGGGGAAGCCGCTCTGGCGAGCCGGCCGATCGATTAGATCGATGCGATGATGGAAGAAAAGGACGAGAAGGACAGACTTCCCGGCCGGGGGCCGCGACAGGACCGCGAGGCGCTCGCCGGACTGCGGGTGCGGGCCGGCCTTTGCGAGACCTGCGAGCACCTGCAAGTGCTCGCCTCGGCGCGCAGCGTCTTCGTGCGCTGCGGACGGGCCGACTTCGATCCCCGCTTTCCGCGCTACCCGGGCCTGCCGGTGATGGCCTGCCCGGGTTACGAGAGAGCGGCGATCTAATCTAGCGCCGGGCCTAGAGCCGGACGAATTCGGAGCCGGAGCCGCCGCGGTAGCCCGCGCCGCTCGCGCCCATCCGCCGCCGGTCCAGGATCTCGGGGGGAGCGCCCAGCGGCCGCCGGAGCTGCTCCTGGCCGAACAGGCGCTTCAGGAACTTCATCGCCTCCTCCTCGACCAGCGCCGGGGTGATCTGCGACAGCGGCAGCTTCTGGGTGAGCATCCCGAAGCCCACCCCCTCGTGAGTGATGCGGACCACCTGGCCGGCATCGTCGCCGAAAAACAGCAGCGAGCGGTCGTAGTCCTCCCAGCGGTCCAGCTTGATCTTGAGCCCGGCCGCCGTCATGCGGTGGAAGATCGAGGCCGATTCCACCCGCCCGACCATGACGTCCTTGATGTCTTCCAGGACGGGCACGATGGTCGACCGGACGACGCGGTTGAACGCCTCCCGGAACGGATCGTTGTGCCGGAGGATCCCCTCCGGTCTCATCCTCTTCTCCTCCAGCATCTCCTCATGACCCTTGAGGAGGAGATGGAGCCGCTCGAGATTCGCCTTGTCCATACTTTCTATTCTCCCTCCCCTGATCTCGCGGTGAGAGAGCCAGGCTCTCCCAGGGCCGGATAGGGGAATTCCTGCCTCTTGCTAGAATGCCAATCCCGTGCCAACGCGGACCGCGCAACTCCTTCCCGTCCCCTTCGAGGCCCGTCTCCTGTATGCTTCCGCGCCGAAATGCCCAGGCGAAACGACATCCGCTCCATCCTCGTCCTCGGGTCCGGACCGATCGTGATCGGCCAGGCCTGTGAGTTCGACTATTCCGGCACCCAGGCCTGCCGCGTCCTCAAGCAGGAGGGCTACCGGGTCATCCTCGTCAACTCCAATCCGGCGACGATCATGACCGACCCGGAGCTCTCCGACGCCACCTACGTCGAGCCCCTGGTCCCCGAGATCGTCGAAAAGATCCTGGAAAAGGAGCGCCCCGACGCGCTCCTGCCGACCGTCGGCGGCCAGACCGGGATCAACCTCAGCATCGCGCTCTCCGAGCGCGGCACCCTCGCCCGGCTCGGCGTCGAGGTGCTGGGGGCCAACATCCCCGCCCTCCAGCTCGGCGAGGACCGTCTCCTCTTCAAGCAGGCCATGGAAGAGATCGGGCTCAAGGTGCCGAAGAGCGGCTACGCCAGCAGCCTCGAAGAGGCCCG
>DATAHG010000019.1:0-7260 GCA_036263295.1 Thermoanaerobaculia bacterium
GGGCGTGGCACTCCCTCCTTCCGCGGTGTCAGACAAGGAGGGACCGCGGCGTTCCCTGCTTCTGCGGCGTCGGATAAGGAGGGACCGCGACGATCCCGGCTTCTGCGGCGTCGGGCAAGAAGGGACGGCCGCCTTCCCTCCTTCCGAATCAGCCGGCCGCCAGAAACGCCCGCCGGATCTCCTCGATCCGCAACCGGTTCACGTCGAAATCGCGGTAGCCGAGCCGCGCGGCGGAGCGGAAGTGGATCTTCCGGGCGGGCTCATCGAATTCGAATTCCACGTCGTCGACGAAACGGAAGACCCGCGAACGGCACTCCGCATGGAGATAGGCAGGCTCCTCGGCCACGATGCGGGTGCGCGGCAAGGCCAGGAGGACCTTCTGGAGCCGCTCGCGGGCCGCGGCCAGGCTGCCCTGGTAGGGGATCGGCTCCAGGTAGGGCCGGGTGCCGGGCTCGGCCCGGCTCGATACGCAGTTCGGCCGGCTCGGGCACGGCCGCAGCCGCGTCCCGCCGGAGGAGCCTTCGATCGTTTTTGAGGTCATCGTACTTTATTATGGCAGACCCCATGATGATCCAGGATCTCCCCACCCCTGCGTTGCTCCTCGACCTCGACGTCCTGGAGCGCAACCTCTCCCGCATGGCGGAGAAGACCGCCGGCTTCGGGGTCGCCCTGCGCCCGCACATCAAGACCCACAAGTGCGTCGAGGTCGGCGAGCGCCAGCGCGCCCTCGGCAGCCGGGGGATCACCGTCTCGACCCTCTACGAGGCCCGCGTCTTCGCCGACCACGGGTTCGACGACCTGACCTGGGCCTTCCCGGTCATCCTGTCGCGCCTCGACGAGGTGCGCGACCTCGCCGGCCGAGTCACGTTGCGCGTGGTGGTGGACTCCCTCGAAGCCGTGCGCAGCCTCGAAAGTCTGGGGATACCGCTCCACGTCTGGCTCAAGGTGGACTGCGGCTACCACCGCGCCGGGGTCGATCCCTCCTCTGAAGAAGCCCTGGAGGTCGCCCGCGCATTGGCCGGCTCGGCCACCCTGCGTTTCGACGGCACCCTCAGCCACTCGGGGCACGCCTACAAGGGGAAGACCCACGCGGAGGTCGCCGCCGCGGCCGAGGAGGAGCGCTCCGTCATGGCCAGCTTTGCGGAGCGACTGCGGGAAGCCGGGATCGCGACGCCGGCGGTGAGCGTCGGCTCGACCCCGGCCATGTCGGTCATCGAGCGCATGGACGGCGTCACCGAGGCGCGGCCGGGCAACTACTGCTTCTATGACTACATGCAGGTCGGCCTCGGCGCCTGCGAGGTGCGCGACTGCGCCGCCACGGTGCTGGCGAGCGTGGTCTCCCACCGGGCCGGCGCCGACCGCTCGATCATCGACGCCGGCGCCCTGGCGCTCTCCAAGGATCCGGGGCTCGACTGGGCCGCGCCGGCCGGCTTCGGCGAGGTCTTCTCGGACTATGAGGCGGGAGCCCTCTCCCCGGACCTGCGCCTGGTGTCGCTGTCGCAGGAGCACGGCATCGTGAGCGCCCCGCTCCCGGTCGGCACGAAGGTGCGCATCCTGCCGAACCACTCCTGCCTGACCGCGGCGCAATTCGACGAGTACCACGTGGTGCGCGGCTCCGAGGTCGTAGACCGCTGGAAGATCTGGCGCGGCCGCTAGGGCGCGCCCTCTCAGGAGAACCCGAGATGTTGATGTTGGATGCGGAGGCCCGGCGGGATCTTTGGCGCCGCCTGGCCGAGGTCGTGGAAGAGTACGCCGACAATGTCGGGAAGGCCCGCGTCGCGCCGGCCGGCGATGCGGAGGCGGTCCGGGCCCTCCTCGCACCCTTCGACTTCGCCCAGCCGATGAACCCGGCGGCGGCGCTCGACGCCGCGGTCCAGGGGCTCTGGGAACACCAGGTCCACACCCCCCACCCGCGCTATTTCGGGATGTTCAACCCGGCGCCGACCACCCTCGGCATCGCCGCCGACACCCTGGTCGCCGCCTTCAACCCGCAGCTCGCCACCTGGGGGCACAGCCCGTATGCCGTCGAGGTCGAGCAGCACGTCCTCCGCGCCCTCGGCGAGCGCTTCGGGTACGACCCGGCCCGCCTCGAAGGCACCTTCACCTCGGGCGGCGCCGAGGCCAACCACACGGCGCTGCTCACCGCGATCGCCCGGGCCTTTCCCGAGACCGGCCGGCGCGGCCTGATGGGCTTGCGCAGCCAGCCGGTCTTCTATGTCTCGCCGGGCGCCCACGACTCGTTCAACAAGGCGGCGCGCCTCGCCGGGCTGGGCTCGGAGTCGCTGCGCGAGGTGGCGGTGGACGGCAGCCTGCGCATGCGTCCCGACGACCTCGCCGAGCGCATCCGCGAGGACCGCGAGGACGGCCTGGCGCCTTTCCTGGTGGTCGGCACCGCCGGGGCGACCGCGTCCGGCGCGGTCGATCCCCTGGCCGAGCTCGCCGCCGTGGCCGAGGAGGAGCGCCTCTGGTTCCACGTGGACGCCGCCTGGGGCGGTGCCGCGGCCCTGCTGCCGGAGCTGCGCCCCCTGCTCGACGGCATCGAGCGGGCGAGCTCGATCACCTTCGACGCCCACAAGTGGCTGTCGGTGCCGATGGGGGCGGGGATCTACCTGACGCGCTTCCCGGGGGTGCTGGAGCGCACCTTCCGGGTGTCGGCCGGCTACATGCCGCGCGAGGGGGGCGGCGCCGACCCCTACGCCCATTCGATGCAGTGGTCGCGCCGGTTCATCGGCCTCAAGCTGTTCCTGTCGCTGGCGGTGGCGGGGTGGGAGGGCTACGCGGCGGCCATCCGCCATCAGGTCGCGATGGGGGACCGCCTGCGCGACGGCCTGCGGGCGGCCGGGTGGACGGTGGTCAACGACACGCCGCTCCCCCTGGTCTGCTTCGTGGGCTCCGGCCCGGAGGGGCGCTCGACCGCCTTCCTCGAAGGGGTGGCGGCCGACGTCGTGGCGTCGGGAGAGGCTTGGCTCAGCATGGTGGGCTTGAGCGAGGGGAACCAGGCGCTGCGGGCCTGCGTCACCAACTACCGCAGCGGCCCGGAGGACGTGGACGCCCTGCTCGCCGTTCTGGACCGGGCGCGCGAGCGGGTCGGGGCCGGCCTGTCCAGCCTGGCCGAGAGTTGAGCACTCTTCTGCCTGGAGGGCCGGAGCTGGTAAGCTCGGCGCCCCCGGCGGGCGGAGCGAATCCGGTTGTCACGCATCCTGCCGCCGTGGCACTACAAAGAGGGAGGGACGACTTGCCGTAGCGCAGGGCCGCCTTCGGCCGGTGCAGTCGTCCGGACAATACCTGAACACCCCCGTCGCAAGGAGACGATCATGAGCTGGGAAGATAGGGAAGACACTACGGTTTACAAGGTTGTGATCAACCACGAGGAGCAGTACTCGATCTGGCCTGCTCATCGCGAGAACCCCCTGGGTTGGAACGACGTCGGCAAGAGCGGCCAGAAGCAGGAGTGCCTGGACTACATCAAGGAAGTCTGGACCGACATGCGCCCCCTCTCGCTCCGCAAGAAGATGGAAGAGATGGAGCGGGAGCGCCAGTCGAGCCAGGAGTCCAACTGAGGCCGGCGGCACTCTCCCCAACTCCGGGCGGAGGCGAGTGCCCCGGCTATCGGCCCCGCCGGACCGCCTCCTTGCCTGGAGGCTCACTTTTTTAGAAGACGGGAGTCCTCTCGACCGTGAAACCGAGCAGCTCGCCCTCCGAGCGGTGGCTTGCCTACCGCGAAGTGAATCCCCGTGCCCGCCTGCGCATGTTCTGCTTCCCCTACGCGGGGGGCGGAGCCTCCGCCTATCGCGGCTGGAACACCTCGCTCCCGGCTGACATGGAGGTCTGTCCGGTCCAGCTCCCCGGCCGCGAGAGCCGCCTGCGCGATCCGGCCTTCGACCGCGCGAAGCCGCTCATCGAGTCGGTGGCGGACGCCCTGGAGCCGTACTTCGACATGCCGTTCGTGTTCTTCGGCCACAGCATGGGAGGGATGATCAGCTTCGAGCTGTCGCGCGAGCTGCGCCGCCGCGGCAAGACGCTGCCCCTTCACATCTTCGTCTCCGGCCGCCGGGCTCCCCAGCTCCCGGCCCGCGAGGAGCCGATCCACGACCTGCCCGAGACCGAGTTCTTCGAGAAGCTGCGCGAGCTCAACGGCACCCCCGAGGAGGTCCTCCAGCACGCCGAGCTGATGAAGCTGCTGCTGCCGGTCCTGCGCGCCGACTTCGCGGTCAACGAGACCTACGATTTCACCGAGGAGCCCCCCTTCGACTTCGGGATCTCGGCCTTCGGCGGTCTCGGCGACGAGGAGGTCACCAAGGACGACCTGGAGCTCTGGAAGCTGCACACCCGCGGCCGCTTCCGGGTGCGCATGCTGCCGGGCGATCACTTCTTCCTGCACGCCACCAAGGACCTGATCACCGAGGCGATCGCCCGCGATCTCGCCGAGATCCAGGTGCCGGGCGGCTCGTACCCCTAGGTCCGGCGGCCGTGGCCCTGGAGCTGACCCCGTTCCCGCCCCGGAGCGCCTCCAGTCTGGAGCGGCTGGAGCTGCCGGCCGGGGCCGTCCATCTCTGGCATCTGAGCCTGGACCCCGACCCGCAGCGGGTCGACCAGCTCGGCCGTCATCTCTCCGAGGACGAATGGGAGCGCGCCCGCCGTTTCCGCTTCGACAAGCACCGCCGGCAGTACGTGGTCGGCCGCGGCGCCCTGCGCACGCTGGTCGGCGCCTACGCCGGCATCCGGCCGGAGCAGGTGCGGTTCACCTACGGCCCGCGCGGCAAGCCGTTCCTCGACCCTGCCCAGGACACGGCGGGCGGCCTGCAGTTCAACCTCTCCAACTCGGATGAGCGGGCCCTGGTCGGGTTCGTGCGCGGCCCCGAGATCGGGGTGGACATCGAGTTCATGAAGCCGATGCCCGACCTCGAGCAGATCGCCGAGCGCTTCTTTTCGGAGAGCGAGAGGGTGGTGCTGCGCGAGCTGCCGGCCGCGGTCAAGCCGGAAGCCTTCTTCAACTGCTGGACACGCAAGGAGGCATACCTGAAGGCGGTGGGGGAGGGGCTCGCGGCCCCGCTCGACTCCTTCGACGTCACCCTCGCCCCCGGCGACGCCCCCCGCATGCTGTCGCTCGAAGGCGACCGCGAGCGCGCCGCCCGCTGGTACTTCCGCCACTTCCGCCCGGCCCCGGACTACATCGGGGCTCTCGCCATCGAGGGCGGCGACTGGGCGGTCGAGACGTTCGGGTTCGTGTAGTCGGCGCTCGGAGCGGTCTCCGGCCCCAGCCAGGCGGCGAGGTGGGCCTGCTGCTCGGGCGTGGCCTTGGGGTCCACCACCAGCTTGCAGCACGGGTGCGGCTTGGGTCCGAAGACCACGGGGATGGTCGTCAGACGCTCGCGCCGGGCGACCAGCAGCCGCGCGGACTCGCCGGGGCGGTAGGCCTTGAGGCGGTCCTTCCACCCTTCCGGCGGCACCCGGTAATCGTCGATCGCGAGGATCTCGTCCTCCACGTTGATCCCGGCGTCATAGCCCGGGGTCCCCCGCGTCACCTCCAGGACCACCAGCCGGCCGTTGCGCACCTCGGTCTCGACCCCCAGCCAGCCGGACTCTTCCTTCGGCAGCCCTGGCTCGGGCTTTTCCTGCGGCTCGTCCTCGTCGTCGCTCTCGATGAATTGCAGGCCGTACCAGCCCAGGGCCTCGGTGTAGTCCAGCTCCTCGGTGGTGTCGACGGCGCGATGGAAGAACGGGTCGAGGTCCACCCCGGCGATCTCCTCGACCGTGGCGCGGAACTGCTCCTGGGTGAAGCCGCGCTCGCCGGAGTAGCGCTGGTAGGCGAGGCGCAGGGCGTCGTCCAGGCTCTTCCGCCCCTGGGTGGCGCGGCGGATCCGGGCGTCGAGCAGGAAGCCGACCACGGCCCCCTTGGTGTAATAGCTGGTGCCGGTGTTGTCGAAGTTCTCGTCGCGCCGGTAGTACTTGATCCAGGCGTCGAACGAGGCCTGGCCGAGCGGCTGCACGAGACGGCCGGGGTTGGTCTGCAGCTCCTCGATCTGCTTCGAGAGCCGCTTCAGGTACTCCGGGCGGTTGCCGAGGCCGGCGCGGCGGACCAGGAGGTCGTCGTAGTACGCGGTCAGCCCTTCGGCGACCCAGAGGCTCGGGGTGTAAACCTCCCGCTCGTACTCGAAGGGGCCGAGCTCGACCGGCCGCATGCGCTTGACATTCCACACGTGGAAGAACTCGTGGCTCACCAGGCTCAGCCAGTCGAGGTAGCCCTCGTGGGTGCGGGCCTTCCAGCGGCTGGTCATGAGGACCGTCGAGTCGCGGTGCTCCAGCCCGCCCGACGACTCGGTGATCAGGTTGAAGAAGACGTAGCGCGGATAGGGGGCGAAGCCCCAGAAGTCCACCTGCTGCTGGACAATGCGCTGGGCGTCGGCGGCCGAGCGCGGGCCGTCCCACACCGTCCCCTCCCCTTCGTTGACCAGGAAGTGCGGCTTGCCGGCCACCTCGAAGCGATGGACGGCGGCGTTGCCGGCGTAGAAGGGGGAGTCCACCAGGAGGTCGAAGCTGGGGGCGCGGAAGACGGCCTCGCCGGTCCCGGGGGCGGTCTGCAGGGGGCTGAGGAAGACCTTCCACTGCGGCGGCAGCTCGACGCGGACCTCGTGCGGGATCTCCGGGGCGGCCTTGCCCGCGCCGGCGGCATCAGCCAGCGTCAGAAAGGTCGGGGCGCCGTTCAGGATGGCGAAGCCGGCCTCGATGAAGTTGGTCCGCACCGACATCTCGCGGCCGTAGACCCGGTACTGCACCTTCACCCGGGGAGCCTTGCGGGTCTCGATCCGCCAGCGGTTCTTGGCCGTCTTCTGGATCGGCAGGGGCGCGCCGGACTCGCTGGCCGCGCGGACCTCCTCGATGTTGCGGGAGAACTCGCGGACCAGGTACGAGCCGGGCGTCCACACCGCCATCATCAGCTCGATCTCCGGCCGGCCTCCCGTGGGATAGACCGCCTCGACCTCGACGTAGTGGGTTTGCGGAGCGGGGAAACGAAGGGTGTACGAGATGGGTTCGGGCATGGAGCTCCCCTGGAGGCCGCTGGAAAAAAGGGCCAGGATCGAGCCGACGATAAACAACGATGAGATCTGGGGCATCGGCATCCTCGGGATTTACGGGCGATCAAATTACAGGAGATCCGCCAGAACTCCAAGAGGGGAGCGGGGGCTATACTGCCCTCCATGCGAGATCTCCTCGGCTCCGTCAACGGACCTCTGGAGCGCGAGGCTCCGGAGCTGTTCC
>DATAHG010000020.1:0-1959 GCA_036263295.1 Thermoanaerobaculia bacterium
TGCGCCG
The DNA here is from genome assembly GCA_036263295.1 of Thermoanaerobaculia bacterium. Classification (GTDB taxonomy): domain Bacteria; phylum Acidobacteriota; class Thermoanaerobaculia; order Multivoradales; family UBA5704; genus DATAHG01. The sequence continues at coordinate 8 of DATAHG010000020.1, forward strand.
CATCAGGCCGCCCATCCCCTTGGCCGCGATCACGATCACGATCACCTGGAGGAGCACCAGGCTCAAGGGCTGGCGGAGGTGCTCCAGAAAGCCGGCCGCGATCCCGGTGGCGTGCGGGGTTCCCGGCGCGGCGGAGGTAGCGGTCGCCGCCACCGTCTCGGTGGCCGGATGCAGGGCCGCCCCCGGCGGCTCCATCCGTGAGCCGATCACCAGGATCCCGTAGATGGCCAGTCCCGAGGCGAGAATCAGACCGACATAGAACAGCAGGTTCTTCGACTTCACGCTCTCTCCTTCCCCAGATGTACAGCACAGCACACCTCTGGATCAGGCGACGCAACCCGTGAATCGTAACGCCGCCCTCCCGAGGAAATGAAAACAGACTCGGGAGGAAAGTGCGGCCAGAGGGCCGAATCCGGGACAGCGGCCGGGTTTTCTTCCGGATTCTTCACATCTGTGTTCCAATCTGCGGTCTGGACTGTCCCATAAGGAGGAGGCAGAGCAAACCCGGCCCGGGCAGCCTCGCACGGGAACGATTCGTGCAAGAGCTGTATTCCCTTGAATGGCCCGAGCCCATGCATGAGGAGACTCCGATGAGAAAAACGTCTCTCTCCGCGGTCCTGATGTTGGCAGTCCTTCTGTTCTCGGCCCTGACGGTCTGGGCGGCGTCTTCCACCTTCGTCCCCCCTCCCCAGGACGGGACGATCTTCGCGGTGGTCAACTTCGACCGGACGCTCGGCTCGAACCGGAACACCTCCTACACAGTGTCCTGGGGCAGCTACCGCAAGACCGCGACCGTCGTCCACCCCTACGGGAACTGCTCGGCCGCCTCGCCTGCCGGCTTCGTCCTGATGGTCCGGCACTTCGGCACGGATACTACGCCCTTTACGCTGAGCACCAGCGGGGCGATCGTCCGCGGCCCCTACCAGGGCCAGGCTCCCCCGGAGATCAGCCACGCCTGCTACAAGTTCGTGAAGTTGCGGGTCAACCAGCACTGAGCGGCCGAGAGTGACGCGCCGCTCCCTCGTCCTGACGCTGGTGGCGGCGCTCGCGGTGGGCGTCGCCGCCGGATATGGGTGGGGCCGCTTCGGCCTGCCGTTTCTCAGAACGGCGGAATGGTCCCGCGCCGCACCGATGGATTCCGAGAAGGCCCAGCAACTGGCCGCTCTCGGCTACCTCGCCGGCTCGCGCACCGCCACCGGCAAGAACGCCGTCATCCTGCGCGCCGGGAAGGTCCAGGAGGGGCTGAACTTCTACGTCAGCGGACATGCGCCGGAAGCCGTCCTCATGGACATGGAGGGCAAACCGGTGCATCGCTGGCGTTTCCGGTACGAGCGCGCCTTTCCGGACCTCGACACCGACCTCCCCACGACGCCGACCGGCCGCGAATTCTGGCGCCGCGCGATGCTTCTGCCGAACGGCGACGTCATCGCCATCTTCGAAGGGCAGGGATTGATCCGCATCGATCAGCGCTCCCAACTGATATGGGCCGCTCCCATCGGCGCGCACCACGATCTCTTCATGGCCCCTGACGGGCATCTCTGGGTGCTGTCACGCAAGGTGCAGATCATCCCGGAGATCAACGCCGAGGAGCCGGTGTTCGAGGACTTCGTCACCGTGGTGAACGCCGAGGGGAAGGTCGTGCGCGAGATCTCCATCCTCAAAGCCTTGTGGAATTCCGACTACCGGGCGCTCCTCTCTCTGGCACCGCAAAGCGGAGACATCCTGCACACCAATGCGCTCTTCCCATTGACCGGCGATTTCTCCGACAAGATCCCGGCGTTTCGGAAGGGCAACCTGCTCCTCAGCATGCCCCACATCAATACGCTGGCGATCCTCGACCCCGAGCGCGAAGAGATCGTCTGGACCCTGGTGGGCGCCTCCCACTTCCAGCACTGCCCCACCCTGATCCCATCGCGCGGGCTCCTGCTCCTGGACAACCGCTGGCGCCTCGG
>DATAHG010000021.1:0-2937 GCA_036263295.1 Thermoanaerobaculia bacterium
CCCGTCGGCCCTGTCTCTCGACGAGCTGGCCCGCATCCTGGATGCCGTGCGCGCCGCCCTGCCGGTCGCCCCCGACGCCTGGATCTTCCTCGAAGCGAACCCCGAGGACGTCACCGCCGAGAACCTGCGGGCCTGGCGCGCCCTCGGGGTGCGCACCCTGTCGCTCGGCATCCAGTCGTTCGACGCCGGCGCCCTCGCCTTTCTCGGCCGCCGCCACGGACCCGAGGCGGCGCGGCAAAGCGTCCGCCTCGCCCGTGAGGCCGGGTTCGACACCATCTCGATCGACCTGATCTACGGCCTGCCGGACGAGACCGCCGCGGACTGGCGCCGCACCCTGGAGCAGGCGGTGGCGCTCGATCCCGACCACCTCTCCTGCTACCAGCTCACCATCCACGAGGGGACGCCGTTCGGCTTCCGCCAGGAGCGCGGCCAGCTCGCCGAGATGCCGGAGCCGGATCAGGCCGAGCGCTTCCTGTTCACCCATGCCTTCCTGGCGGACGCCGGCATCCCGGGTTATGAGGTCTCCAACTTCGCCCGTTCGCCGGAGCACCGCTCGCGCCACAACCAGAAGTACTGGCACCACATCCCCTACCTGGGGCTCGGCCCCTCGGCCCACTCCTTCTCGGGACTCCAGGCGCCCGGCGGCCCCCGGCGCTGGTGGAACCGGCGCAAGCTGCGCCCCTACGAGACTCAGGTCGCCGCCGGAGAGCCGCCGGTCGAGGGGAGCGAGACGCTGACCGCGGGCGACCTCGCCCTGGAGGCCCTGCTGCTCGGCCTGCGGACGTACGACGGGATCGATCTGGCGCGGTTCCGGCACCTGTATGGGGTGGACCTGGCCGCCGCGAACGTGGCGGTCATCGAACGGCTGGCGGAGGACGGCCTTGTGATCCCCCAGGACGGGCGGCTCGTCCCGACCCTGCGGGGGCTCTCGGTGGCCGACTTCCTGGCCCGCTCGTTCGAGGTCTGAGGCTCTTGTGATACCCTTCGGCGTTCCAACTCGATCGGCGCCGGAGCAAACCTCCGGGGGAGGGGTGGAGGGAAGCGGAGCCGCTCGGGCCAAGGACCTTGAGTCCTGCTAAAAAATACATTTCGACCGGACCGGTCTCGCCCGTTGGGCGTCCGGACGGTCCAGGTCTGTGTCTGAGAAATCGTCATTCCCATGGATTCGGAGGAAACCATGTCTATGCGAAAACTGTTCGACCGGGCGAAAGCCGGCCGCCGTGGCCTGCTCCTGTTCGGGCTGGCGGTCCTGTCCGTCATCCTGAACGCCGCGCCCGCCGCCGCCAGTGAGGCGGACCTTCAGCTCCCCGACTTCCACAGCGTCTCGTTCTTCGAGGTGAGCGGCTACAACCTGCTGCTGGCCGGACTCTTCGTCTGCCTGGGCGGCATGCTGTTCGGGTTCTACATGTACCGGAAGCTCAAGAACATGCCGGTGCACCGCTCGATGCGCGACATCTCCGAGCTGATCTTCGAGACCTGCAAGACCTACCTGGTCACGCAGGGCAAGTTCATCCTGCTCCTCGAAGTCTTCATCGGCCTGGTGATGATCTACTACTTCGGCGCCCTGCGGCACTTCGAGGCCGCCAAGGTCCTCACCATCGTGCTGTTCAGCCTGGTCGGCATCGCGGGCAGCTACGGCGTCGCCTGGTTCGGCATCCGGGTCAACACCTTCGCCAACTCGCGCTCCGCCTTCGCGAGCCTCGCCGGCAAGCCCTATCCGACCTACGCCATTCCGATCCAGGCCGGCATCAGCATCGGCATGCTGCTGATCAGCATCGAGCTGGTGCTCATGCTGGCGATCCTGCTCTTCGTGCCGCGCGACTACGCCGGCCCCTGCTTCATCGGCTTCGCCATCGGCGAGTCGCTCGGCGCCGCGGCCCTCCGCATCGCGGGCGGCATCTTCACCAAGATCGCCGACATCGGCTCCGACCTGATGAAGATCGTCTTCAACATCAAGGAAGACGACGCCCGCAACCCCGGCGTCATCGCCGACTGCGTGGGCGACAACGCCGGCGACTCGGTCGGCCCCACCGCCGACGGCTTCGAGACCTACGGCGTCACCGGCGTCGCGCTGATCACCTTCATCCTGCTCGCGGTCGCCAGCCCGGTCGTGCAGACCCAGCTCCTGGTCTGGATCTTCGTGATGCGCATCATGATGATCATCACCAGCGGCGTCTCCTACGGCCTCAACCAGATGATCGCCGCCGGCCGCTACAAGAACGCCGACAGCATGAACTTCGAGGCGCCCCTGACCTCCCTGGTCTGGCTCACCTCGCTGCTCTCGGTCGTCGTCACCTACGCGGTCTCCTACCTGCTGATCCCGGACCTCGCGGGCGACGGCAGCCTGTGGTGGAAGCTCTCGACGATCATCAGTTGCGGCACGCTGGCGGGCGCCCTGATCCCCGAGCTGGTGAAGATCTTCACCTCGACCGAGTCGGGGCACGTCCGCGAGGTCGTCGCGGCCTCGCGCGAAGGCGGCGCCTCGCTCAACATCCTCTCCGGCCTGATCGCCGGCAACTACAGCGCCTACTGGATGGGCCTCGCCATCGTCGCCCTGATGGGCGCCGGCTATGGCGTCAGCACCTCCTTCCCGGCCGACCTGATGATCGCCCCGGCGGTCTTCGCCTTCGGCCTGGTGGCCTTCGGCTTCCTGGGCATGGGCCCGGTGACCATCGCGGTCGACTCCTACGGCCCGGTCACCGACAACGCCCAGTCGGTCTACGAGCTGTCGACCATCGAGACGATCCCCAACATCGAGCGGGACATCCAGAAGGAGTTCGGCTTCAAGCCCGACTTCGAGCGCGCCAAGCACCATCTGGAAGCCAACGACGGCGCCGGCAACACCTTCAAGGCGACCGCCAAGCCGGTGCTCATCGGCACCGCCGTGGTCGGCGCCACCACCCTGATCTTCTCGATCATCGTGGTGCTCACCAAGGG
>DATAHG010000022.1:0-2836 GCA_036263295.1 Thermoanaerobaculia bacterium
AGCAGCTCCCCTTCTCAAGGAGCAGGAATGCCGAAAGCCGGCCCGCCGTGGCAGTTCCTCGCTGTTGCCGTCCGCGTCCCCATCCTCTTCGCCGCTCTCGTGGCCGGGACATCCGCTCCCGTGTTGGCTCAGTGCGCCACGGTCGGCTGCGGGCTCTGTCCTACCGGCACGAACTGCGGCATCGAGCAGATATCCGGCACGGCGACGTGTGTGGCCTCCTCCACTCAAAGCTGCGGCTGTTTCGGCCTGCCCTGTAACCCGCCGGTCAACACTGGAGTCACCCGGACCGCGAGCCAGACCAACGGCGTCTGGAAAATCCGCGCCGAGGTCGCTGTCACGGTGCCGGACAACAGCAAGCACACCTCTCTTTGCACGGCGGACGCAAACTGGTTCGGAAGCGCCACTCCGCCGGGGCCGCTGCTGCCGGCGGCCGGCCTCTGTCACTCTGGCAACTGGGACAAGTTCCGCCTCTTCCTCGAAGTCGGAAATCTGACCTGTGCCAATCTCGACAATGTCACCGCGCTCAAGACCTATTCGCTGAGCGTGACCGCCTGCACGGGCAGCAGTTGCCAGAAGCGGACCGACATCCCGGCGATCGACCTGAGCCCGGCGGCGGCGCGCCAGCTCCTGGGCTGCCCGGTGCCGCCGCCGGTCTCCGGCTGTCCGGACGACCGCGGCTGCTCGCTCTGCCTGGGGCCGGGCAACGGCGCCAGCCCGGCCGGCGGTGGCGCCGGAGCCGCGCCGGACGGCAGCGGTCCGGGCGCCCGCCTGCGCTACAGCGCCGGAGGCGCCGGCAGCGCCAGCCTGCCGGCGGCCGGCGCCTGGGCCGCGACGCTCGGCCGGGGCTGGTCGCACGACCACGCCGAGCGCATCGTGCTCGATCCGGACGCGAAACACGTCTGGCTGATCACCCGCTTCGCCACCTTCCGGGAATTCACCGACGCCGCCGGGGACGGTACTTACGAGACCGCGGCACCCAGCGACGAGTACCGCAAGCTCACCAAGACCGCGACGGGCTGGGATCTGAAGGAGCTGGACGGGACGATCCATCGATTCGACTCCGCCGGGTTGTGGACCCAGACCGCGGACCGCAACGGCAACACGATTACCGGCACATACTCCTCCGGGCGGTTGTCTTCCGTTTCGTTTCCGGACGGCCGGAGCGAAACCTTTGCCTACCAGGCAAACGGCAAGCTCGCCTCGATCACCGAGGTCGGGGTCGGAGGTGCCGCGAGCCGAACGTGGTCGTATACCTGGACGGGCGACGACCTCACCCGCATCAACCGCCCGGACGGCACTGCCTGGACGTTCCAGTACAGCGATCCGAACCGCCCGGGCTATCTGACCCGGATGACCCTGGTCGGAACCGACGCCTCCGAGCGCATCGAGGGCGCCTGGGAGTACGACAGCGCCGGCAACGTCCTCCGCACCTGGAAGGGCGCCGCCACGGCCACCGATCCGGCCGCCGTCGAGGTCTATCAGTTTTCGTTCGACAATCCGTCCCAGCCGGCCTCGACGACCGTCACCGATCCGCTGGGCAAGGTGAGCACTTATCAGATCGGCCGCGACACCCGGAGCCGGAAACCGCGCCTGAGCCAGCTCTCCGGCGACTGCCCGGCCTGCGGCCTGGGGCCGAACAGCCAGCTCGTCTACAACGACGCGGCCAACCCGCTCCTGCCGACCGAGCAGATCGACGGCCGCGGCAACCGGACCGTGCTGACCTACAACGCCAACGGCCGGTTGACCTCCCGCACGGAAGCCTTCGGAACCCCGCTGGCCCGCACGACGAGTTGGACCTACGACTCCACCTTCCCCGATTTCCCGGCCCGGATCGAGCAGACCTCGACCTTCGGAGGCGCCGCGCTGCGGGCGACGGATTTCGTCTACAGCCCGCAAGGCAATCTCCTGACCCGCACCGAAACCGGCGTCGAGGATGGCAGCGCCTTCAGCCTCTCGACCGACAGCACCTTCAATTCCGCCGGACAGCCGCTGACGGTCAACCCGCCCGGCTCGGGTACGGACGATCAGACCGCGATGACCTATGACGCGGGCCGCGGCAACCTGATTCCCCTGACCCGGGTCGAGCCGCTGATCGGGACGACCTCCTACGTCCATGACGCCTTCAACCGGCGCACCCAGGTGACCGACGTCAACGGCTTGGTCACCGAGACGCAGTACGACGCCCTCAACCGCCCCACCCAGGTGCGGCAGGTGGGGGCCACAACCGCCCAGGACCTGATCACGACCTACGCCTACAACGCCTTCGGAGATCTCTTCCGGACCGCCCTGCCGCAAGGAAACCTGATCGAATACGGCTACGACAACGCGCGGCGGCTGATTTCGATCGAGCGCAAGCCCAGCGCCTCGACTCCCGGCGAGCGGACCTTCTACACGCTCGACAAGTTCGGACACCGCACCAAGGAAGAGAAGCAGCGCTGGAACGGCACGGCCTGGGTGACCGACTCCTTCACCAGTTTCGTCTATTCAAGCCGCTGCCATCTCGACAAGGTCGTCCAGGCCGACGGCTCGGCGATCGAATATTCTTACGATTGCAGCGGAAATCTTTCGCAGGTCTGGGACGCGAACCATCCGAAAACCAGCCCGAGCACACCGTCCAGCCAGACCTACGCCTACGACGCGTTGAACCGCCTGACCTCCGTCACCCAGCCCTGGCCGGCCGGCGGGGCGGCGGTGACGAGCTATGCCTATGACGTGCAGGACCACCTGACCCAGGTCACCGACGCCGAGGGCAACGTAACCTCCTATGTCTATAGCGACCGGGACCTGATGACCGAAGAAACCAGCGCGGTCTCGGGACTGCGCACCTACGCGTACA
>DATAHG010000023.1:0-3757 GCA_036263295.1 Thermoanaerobaculia bacterium
TCAATGCGTAAGCCGGACGAGGGATCGCTGAAAACCAGCGCATCCAGCGTCGCCAGAAAGGGCCTTTCGATTCTTGAACGTCGCCCAGCTTGGCCCGCAGGTCTCGCCAGGCTCCCGAGATCCAGGTATCGGAGAGATCGAGATCCCGATGCCGCGGCTCAAAGAGGTCTTCCAGATCGATCAGAAGATCCGGACACTCCGAGCAAGCCGCGAGATGGATCTGGATCTCCTCATCCTTGCCTTCGGAAAGCTCACCGGAATGGTAGGCGGCCAGCTCTTCGGGCGTAGGGTGAGCACCGTCATTGCCATATCGGTCCGCTTCCTCGCGAACCAGGAGACCGAGAGTCACCACGAAAGCTTTTTGATCAAGAGTGCTCATTCTCTGCCTCGTCAGCTTTCTGTCTCTGGCTCGAGGTCGATCCCAAGCTCTTCTTTCAAGCGTTGACGGGCCTGGTGAAGGTGAGCTTTGACAGCGCCGAGTGAAATCTTCATCACCACTGCGATGTCCCGGTACTTCATGCCTCGCAAGTATCTGAGGTAGCAACACATCTTCATCTGATGCGGCATCTTGGAAATGGCCTTGCGCAGAGCGTTCACGCGCTCACGTTCCACAATCCCATCCAGGGCATCGCGCTGGGGAGAGGACCCGATTCCTTGCTGACTGGCGAGACTCGCTGGATGTTCTTCCAGAAGCGCCTCTAAGGAATCTTCCTTGGCCTCGCGACCGCTGGTGTGTCTCCTTCGAACTTCATTTCTAAATACGTTCACGGCGATCGTGAACATCCATCTCCCGAATGACTGCCCTCGGAAGGTATTGATATTGGAGAAGACACGAAGCAAGGCCCGTTGTGTTAGGTCTTGACTATCTTCAATAGAAAATCCCTTGCGGCGAAAGAAACCGAAGAACCGCGGATACCACTCCTTATAGAGTTGCTCGAAGTCGTCAGGAGCCTGGTTCATCCATCGTTCTCCGGGCTCAAGACCGGCATGACCGGCTGGCCGAAGATCTGCCGGCCGAGAGTGTCGAAGCGGCTTCGGAAGCGCTCTTCGAGGGCGGCGCGCTGCTCCACCGGCAAGAATGCGTTCTGGAGAGCCGTGAGAGACATCCCCGCCAACTCGGCCGCGCTATAGCCAAAGGTCTGATGGAGGTGGAGATACTCGCGGGTCAGGTTGGTCGCGAAGAACGACGGGTCGTCCGAGTTGACGGTCACCTGGACCCCGGCGCGGTAGAGGCGGTCGAAGGAGTGGCTCGCGAGGTTGGGGAAGACCCCGAGGCAAAGGTTCGAGGTCGGGCAGATCTCCAGGGGAATCCGCCGCTCGGCCAGCTCCCGGACCAGGGCCGGGTCCTCGATCGCCCGCACTCCGTGGCCGATCCGCTCGGCGCCGCAGACCTCCAGGACCGACCGGATCGACGCCGGACCGGCATGCTCCCCGGCGTGGGCGACCCGGTGCAGCCCTTCACGCGCCGCGGCCGCGAATACCGGCTGGAAAGGCTCGTTCTTGAAGGCGGACTCGCTGCCGGAGAGGCCGATCGCCGCGACGGCGCCCGCCGTCCGGCCGGCCAGGGCCCATTCCAGGGTCTTCTCCGCCAGGGCGGGGCCGACGTTGCGGACCACGTCCGGGATCAGGCGCAGGACCACTCCCAAGCGCTTTTCGCCCTCGCGGATCGCCTCGGCCATGGCGGCGAGCACCTCTTCCCCGTCCGCCCCGTTGGTCAGGTGGGTCGAGATGGTGAAGTGGGCCTCGGTGTAGAGGATGTTCTGGTAGGCCTGCTCGGCCAGGAAGTCTCCCACCAGGAGCTGGAAGTCTTCCGGATGCCGGAGGCACCGCGAGCAGGTCAGGTAGACCTGCACGAACTGCTCGAAGTTGCGGAAGCGGAACCAGCGCCGCAGCCCCGCCTCGTCGCGGGCCGGCAGATCGACGCCGTTGCGCCGGGCAAGCTCCAGGAGGACCGCCGGACGGATCGCCCCCTCGAGATGGACGTGGAGCTCCGCCTTGGGCATCCGGAGGAGGAACAGATCGAGGCTCATCGCGGCGGCTGCTCCCCGGGATTCCGGTCTCAGTTCTGCGGACGGAAGCGATGCCCCAGCCGCTCCAGGACCGGGGCCGGCACCAGGCCCTGGAGGTTCTTGCCGCCGAGGCGGAAGACCTCCTTGACCAGACGGCTCGACAGGTAGCTGTAGTCTTCCTTGGGCATCATGAAGACGGTCTCGACCCGCGGGTTCAGCCGCCGATTCATGAGGGCCATCTGGAACTCGTATTCGAAGTCGGAGACGGCGCGCAGCCCGCGGACCACGGCGCGGGCTCCCATGCGGTCCATGAAGTCCACCAGCAGGCCGGAGAAGCTCTCCACCCGGCAGTCGGGACGGCCCGGACCGAGGACCTCCTGGATCATCTCCAGCCGTTCGGTGACGCTGAACAGCGGCTTTTTCTCTTCGTTGCTCAGGACGGCGATCACCACCTCGTCAAAGATCGGGCGGCAGCGCTCGATGATATCGACGTGGCCATTGTGGATGGGGTCGAACGACCCTGGGTAGACGGCAATCCGCTTTGTCATCGCTGTTGGGGCTGGGACAGGTTGAAGGTGGACACGTTGAAGGCGGCGTCGGTAACCCGCAGCAGCAGCAGCCCCCCCGTAGAAGCCGTTGCGGCCTTGCCGTCCTTGGCGGGGTCGATCGTCAGGGTCTCGGTCTTGCCGTCCAGCAGGCCGTCGGCCGGCAGGGCGGGCTTCCACTCCGTGGCGTCGAGGCTGTAGACCGCCTCGCGGATCGGGCTGGCCGCGTCACGCACCCGCACCCGCAGCCGGGCGCCGTCGCGCTCGGTCTTTTCCAGGACCGGCGGGGATTGATCCACCACGACCGGATCGCTCACCCGGTCGGCGGTCTGGACGGTGTCCGGCTCGTTGGACGGCTGATCGCTCGCGACCAGCCGGAAGCGGTAGACGCCGTCGGGCAGGACGGTCGAGTCGAAGCTGTAGTAGTCGTCCTTGAGCTCGTCGCCGACCTTGAGCCAGCCGCTGTCGTCCCCCGGCTTTTCGGCCGCCGGGCTGTCGACCGGCCGGAACCACAGGTCGTAGCGGAGCTGGTCGCCGTTGGGATCGCTGGCGGTCCAGCGCAGGGTGCGGAAGCCCTTCTTCCACAACGGCTTGGTGCGTCCGCCCGAATCGTCGTCGGCGGCGTTGGTGAGGGAGGTGAAGATCCCGTCGCGGTTCGGGTGAGCCGGCTCGTAGACCTGGTTCGAGGGGTTGAAATTGGCCGGCACCAGGATCTGGCCGGGATCGAGGGCGACGAGGGCGTCGATCTTCGGCCGGAGGTTCTCCTGGCGATAGGACAGCTCGGTGCCATAGAGCTGCGGCGAGCCGGCGTCGTCTCCGGCCTTGAGCTCGGCTCGCCACTGCACGTAGCGGCCTCGCGGCACGTCGGACAAGGACAGCTCCTCGCCCTCCTTGGGCTCGGTCCAGGGGGACCAGGTGCGGTCGGGCTCGGCGCTCATGCCGCTGCGGAACGAGAACCGGACCGCCCCGCGCCGTGGGACGTCGCCACGCCAACGGAAGGTCCCGAAACGGGAGACCTGGCTGGAGTCGAGCGCGGCGCTGGTGTAGGTGCCGCTCTGCTCGGTCCCCGCGGTGATCTGGAAGACGGCGGCGGCGTTGGTGGTCGCGAAGGACGGCCCGGCCCCGCCGGGCCCCGGGGACATCAGGGCCACGATCTGGCGCTCATCTACGTCCTTTTCGAGCAGCATCTTGCGGTCGGCGTAG
>DATAHG010000024.1:0-14223 GCA_036263295.1 Thermoanaerobaculia bacterium
TACATCGAGACGACCTACGGCGCCGACACGCTCTATGAGCGGGGCCTCACGGTGCAGACCACGCTCGACCCGCGGATTCAGGCGGCGGCTGAGCACGGGGTGCGCGCCTGGTTGTTGCGCCTGGACCACCGGCGCGGCTGGCGCGGGCCGATCGCCACGATCGCGGAGGCGGACATCGAGAAGCAGCAGCTCCCGACCTGGGGGCGCGGGAAGGCGGTGCCCGGCCGCTGGTACCAGGGTCTGGTGCTGGAGTCCGGCTCGACCACGGCGCAGGTGAAGATCGGCGGCGACACCTACACGCTGGAGCGCAAGGGGATCACCTGGACGAACCGCTCCGGCCCCGACAAGCTGCTCAAGCGGGGGGACGTGGCCTGGTTCCGCCTGGAGGTCCCGGAGCCGCCCAAGACCGAGGCGAAGGACGGCAAGGCCGAAGAAGATCAGGAGGCGGCCGCTCTCCCCCCGGCCGAGCCGAAGCTGATGCTGGAGCAGGCCCCGCGCATGGAGGGGGCGGCGGTGGTCATCGAGTCGCGCACCGGCGCGATCCGCGGCATGGTGGGGGGCTGGGACTTCAACCGCAACAAGTTCAACCGCGTCACCCAGGCGCGGCGGCAGGTGGGCTCGGCCTTCAAGCCGCTGGTCTACGGCGCCGCGCTGGAGGCGGGCTGGACGCCGTCCGACACCCTGCTCGACGCGCCGACCGCCTTCATGGGCGGCGACGGCCGGCTGAGCTACCGGCCGGAGAACTATTACAAGAAGCACGCGGGCATCGTCACCCTGCGCCGCGCCCTGGAGCAGTCGATCAACGTGCCGGCGGTCAAGCTGTTCACCCTGGTCGGCGGCAAGCGGGTGGTGGACTTCGCCCACCGCTGCGGCATCCAGACGCCGCTCCCGGCCTATCCCAGCATCTCGCTCGGCGCGGCCGATCTGCTCCCCCTGGAGCTCGCCGCCTCCTACGCCACCATCGCCAACCAGGGCACCTATCTCAAGCCCTACATGATCGACAAGGTGGTGACCGCGGACGGCCAGATCCTGGAGCAGCACTTCCCCGGCACCTACACCTCGACCGATCCGGCGGTCGCCTACGTCCTCACCCACATGATGGAGGGCGTAATCGACCACGGCACGGCGTTCGAGCTCAAGAACCTGCCGGTCGACATCGCCGGAAAGACCGGCACGACCGACGATTTCTCGGACGCCTGGTTCGTCGGCTTCACGCCGACCTACACGATCCTGACCTGGGTGGGCTATGACATCAAGAAGTCGCTCGGCTACGGCATGAGCGGCGCGGTCGCCGCCCTGCCGATGTGGAAGATGATCGCCGAGGAGGGGCTCGCGAAGGGGTGGATCCAGAAGGACCAGACCTTCCCGGTGCCGCCGGGCGTGATCTTCCGCGACGTCGAGTACTACAGCGGCCTGCTGAGCGGCGGCGGCGGCCGCACGCTCAAGGAGGCGTTCGTGGCCGGCACCGAGCCGTCGCGCGAGCACACCGCCAAGTGGTCGACGATCAACAGTCTGCCGTGGTACCAGCAGCGCGCCTTCTATATCCCGAAGGAAGGCGAGAACATGCCGCAGAACCAGCGGCCGCCGGGCACGCCGCAACCTCCAGGATCGCCGGCGCCGCAGGACGAGTCGTCCGCGCCGGAAGCGCCGCCGGGCTAGGCCGCGCCGTTCATCCCTTCGGCCCGTTCCACGTCGAAGGGATGAACTCGGGATCTTCCTGGACTCGCCGCTCGAAGCTCAGGAAGTCGTAGTAGCCGCAACGGCCCGGCCCCGGGTATTCCCGGCAGACCCCGGGCCGCGCCTCATAGATCGAGCAGCGGCGGGTGTCCTGGTCGAGGAACCGGCAGACCGAGCCGTAGGTGTCGTCCGGCTGCTGGCGCAGGATGCGCTCGCCGGCCACCTCGCTTTTCTTGGTAAACTTTCGCCCGGCTGCTTCCGGAGTGATCCCGAAGTGAACCGCCAGACGGATGACGTCTTCCGGCTGGATCGGGATCCGGGGATAGGAACAGCAGTAGGAAGGGCAGCGATTGCAGTTGTAGAAGATCGGAAGGCCCATTCGTACAGTTTAGCTTCGAAACCGCGTTCGGAGACCTCATGAGAAAAAAAAGCTTTACGACGTTCGCGCTGGCCGGCTGCGTGACCCTGGCACTGGCTGGATCCACCCGGGCCGCCGAGCCGCAGGCGAACGATTTTCCAGTGCCGGACAGCATCATCGCGCGCAACGTCCCGGCGATCCCCGGGACCCTCTCGGAAGACCTGCTCCCCTATGAAAACATCCGGAGCGCCAACTTCGCGAGCTGGCATCCGACGAAGCGCTGGATGCTGATCGGCACCCGCTTCTCGGAGTCGGTCCAGGCCCACGAGCTCCGCATGCCCATGGGCGCCCGCACGCAGGTCACCTTCTTCCGCGATCCGGCCACGGGTGGCAACTACCGCCCCAACAATCCCGACCAGCTCCTCTTCAGCCTGAACCAGGGCGGCGCCGAGAACTACCAGATTTTCCTGCTCGACCGGACGACCGGGAAATACCGGCGGTTCACCGACGGCAAGAGCCGCAACGTCGGCCCCACCTGGTCGCGCGACGGCAAGCTCATCGCCTTCGCCAACAATGCCCGCAACGGGCGGGACTTCGACATCTACGTGGGGGATCCGGCCCAGCCCGAGAGCATCAAGAAGGTAGCGGACGGCGGCAACAACTGGAGTGTCGCCGACTGGAGCCCGGACGGTCGCAGCCTCCTGCTGCAGGAGTTCGTTTCGATCAACGAGGCCTACATCCGTCTTCTGGATCTGGGCTCCGGACAGATCCGGACGCTCACTCCGAAGGCGACGGGCAACGCCGAGCTGATCTCCTATCGCGGCGCCCGTTGGTCCGAGGACGGCAAATGGATCTATACGGTCACCGACCGCGGCAGCGAGTTCGCGCGGCTGGTCCGCATGGATCCGAAGACCGGCGCCATCACCCCGGTCTCGGGGGGGATCGACTGGGACGTCGACGGCTTCGACCTGTCGGACGACGGCAAGCTGGTGGCCTTCTTCACCAACGAAGAGGGCTTCAACAAGCTCCACACCATCGACTTGAAGACCAACAAGGAGCTCCCCTCCCCCAACCTGCCGGTGGGCGTGGCCGGCGGCCTCGAGTTCCGGAAGGGCACGCACGAGCTCGGGTTTTCGATCAGTTGGGCGCAGTCCCCGTCGGACGTCTACAGCTACGACTTGGACACCCGCAAGCTGGAGCGCTGGACCGCGAGCGAGGCCGGCGGCCTCAACACCGAAAGCTTCGTGGTGCCGGAGCTCGTCCGCTACCCGACCTTCGACAAGGATGAGAAGAGCGGCCGGCAGCGCACCATCCCGGCCTTCGTCTACCGGCCGCCGGCCAGCAAGTTCCCGGGGAAGCGCCCGGTCTTCATCAACTTCCACGGCGGGCCGGAGAGCCAGGCACAGCCCAGCTTCCAGGGCAGCACCAACTATTTCATCAACGAGCTCGGCGTCGCGGTGATCTTTCCCAACGTGCGTGGCTCGGCGGGCTACGGCAAGAGCTACCTGCTGCTCGACAACGGCATGAAGCGGGAGGACACGGTGAAGGACGCCGGCGCCCTGCTCGACTGGATCGCCACCCAGCCCGACCTCGACGCCAGCCGCGTGATCGTGACCGGCGGCTCCTATGGCGGCTACATGACGCTCGCCGCCCTCACCCACTTCAGCGACCGCCTGCGCGCCGGCTTCGTAACGGTGGGCATCAGCAACTACGTGACCTTCCTCCAGAACACCTCGGCCTACCGCCAGGATCAGCGGCGCGCGGAGTATGGCGACGAGCGGATCCCCGAGATGCGGGCGTTCCTGGAGAAGATCTCGCCGCTCAGCACCGCCGACCGCATCACCGTGCCGATGCTGGTGGCCCAGGGCGCCAACGATCCGCGGGTCCCCCTCTCGGAGTCCGACCAGATCGTCGCCGCCGTGCAGGCCAAGGGGGTTCCGGTCTGGTACGTCGTCGGCAAGGACGAGGGGCACGGCTTCCAGAAGAAGAGCAACTCGGACTACCTGCGCGCCACGCTGGTCGAGTTCATGAGGACGTACCTGCTCCCCGAGCAGGCCGCCGCGAAGACGGCGAGGTAGGTCAGGCCAGGTCAGGCCCGAGCGCCGGGCGAGTAGACCGCCACGCGGTTCCGCCCGGCGCGCTTCGAGAGCAGGAGGGCGTGGTCGGCGCTGCGGTAGAGGTCGTGCGGGTTGGCCATGCTCTCGTCCAGCTCGGCCACGCCGAACGAGCAGGAGATCGAGATCTTCACGTCCCCATAGCGGTGGTCGAGGTTGACGATGCGCTCGCAGAGCTTGAGCGCCAGCGCCTCGGCCCCTTCGGTGTGGGTCTCCGGCGCCAGGATCACGAACTCGTCCCCGCCGACCCGGGCGAGGACCTGCTCGGGCCGCACCAGCTCGCGGGCGGTCGAGGCGACCTCCTTCAAGACGAAGTCCCCGCACAGGTGGCCGTAGTTGTCGTTGATCTCCTTGAACTGGTCGAGGTCGAAGATGATCAGCGACAGGGGGCGCTCGTGGCGGCGGGCACGGGCGAACTCGCGCTGCGCCTCTTCCTCGTACTTGCGCTTGTTGAAGATCTCGGTCAGACCGTCCCGCATCACCAGCTCGTAGATCGCGAGGTGGTAGGCGCTCTCCACGTCCTGCTCGTGGAGAAACTTGAAGTGGACGGCCGCGGTCTGGAAGCGGTCGCCGCTGGTCAGCACGGCCCGCCCGTGGATCGGGTCGCCGTTGACGTAGGTGCCGTTCGTGCTGCCGAGGTCCTCGACGGTGACCGCCGAGCCCATGTAGCGCAGGCGGGCGTGCTTGCGGGAGATCGACAGCACCTCGGGCAGGCTGATGCCGACGGACGAGGAGCGCCCGATCTCCAGGGTCGTGCCCGGGGAGAGCCGGTAGCGGGTGCCGAGCCTCTGGTTCTCGGGGTGGGCGATCAGGATGATGTCGGCTTCCGAGCCCAGGGAGAGACCGTGCATGGCGCGCTCGCGCGCCGCGGTCTCGAACGTCTGCGTCATCCCGCTCTCGTGGAGAGTCGAGATTTCCAGGTTGTCGGTGTCGGACTCGCCGATGACACTTTCGCGGGAATCCGAACGGTTCCGGTCGTCCATAAACATACTCATCCGCCGTGCTCGGGAAACAGGACTAGGCTACCACCCGCCCCCGGAGGCGTCAACGCGGCAGGCGGCCGGCCCCCTTACTTGCCGGCGATCATGGCGCGCAGGACGTGGCGCGCGACTTCCGGGTTCTCGCGCAGGCGGCGGATCGAGTAGGGGTACCAGTCGCGGCCGTACGGGACGTAGACCCGCAGCCGGTGGCCGGAGGCGATGAGGATGCGGCGCAGCTCCTCGTCGACGCCCAGGAGCATCTGGAACTCATACTGGTGGGGCTTCAGGCCGTACTTGTCGATCAGGCCCGCGGCGGCGCAGGCCAGGTACTCGTCATGGGTGGCGATGGCCGGATAGACGCCGTGCTCGATCAGCTTTTCGAGGGCGCGGACGTAGTTGGCGCGCACCGTGTCGTAGCCCTTCCAGGCGACCTGCCGGGGCTCGACGTAGATGCCCTTGCAGATGCGGACGCTGGCCCCTTCGCGCGGCAGCTCGGCGATGTCGCGCAGGGTGCGCCGCATGTAGGCCTGGAGGACCACCCCGATGTTGCCGTGGCGGGCGTGGATGTCGCGGTAGATCCGCAACGTCGCGTCCGTCGTGGTGTGGTCCTCCATGTCGATGCGGACGAAGTTGCCGTGGTGCTTCGCCGCCTCGGCGATGCGGTCCACGTTGTCGCGGCAGAACCCCTCGTCGATCTTGAGGCCGAGGAGGGTGAGCTTGATCGAGACGTTGGAGTCGAGGCCCTGGGCGTGGATCGCCTCGAAGACCCGGAGGTACTCCTCGACCGCGGCCAGCGCCTTCTCCTTCTCGCTGACCTCCTCGCCGAGGACGTCGACGGTCGCCATCGCCCCCTGGCCGTTGAGGTTGCGAACGGCGTTCAGGGCGTCCTGCAGCGTCTCTCCCGCCACGTAACGCGACGCGACCCGGCCGACGATGAAACGCGGCACCAGAGGCAGGGCCGTCACCAGCAAGCGATTGAACACACTCATTGATCCGGCCCTTTCTGGGTCGCTGAAAAAGAAGCTCGTCCGGGGTCAGCCGACGGTCGTCCCGACGATCTGAGGGGCTCCGGGGATGGCGGCCGTGGCGGCGGCGGAATCCTCCGCCACCCAGCGCACCGACTTCGAGCAGGGGCACGCCCCGCCGACGCGGCGCAGCGCCGGCATCTTGGAGGACGCCTGCTCGATCGTCGTCTCCCCCCGCTGGATCTCACTCAACAGCTCGACGAACTCCTTGTAGTCCCGCCCGGCGCGGTAGGAGTCCGGGAGCTGCCGGGTCAAATGCTGGAGGTAGGCGTGGAGGTCGTCGAACGTCGCGCCGTCGGCGCCGACCATCCGGAACGCGGGGACGCCCCGGCGGCGGAAGAAGTCGGGGTGCGGCATGCGCAGCAGATCTTCGGGCTGGATGCCCTCGACCGCCACGTTTTCGTTGAGGATCTTGTCGAGCGCCGCCTCGGCCTGCGGCCGCTCGAGGTGCTCGGCGCGGGCGCGCACGTAGCGCGAGTTGAGGTCGCGCACCAGCTTCGACACCTCGTCGTAATACTGCTTCTGGGCCTCGGCGTTCTTCATCGGCTTGAGGCCGTACTTCACGTTGGTGGCGCCGCCGCGCTCGTCGCCGAACATCTCGAGGCCGCGCGGCAGCCACTTGTTGAGGGCGCGCTGCAGCATGTCCACGGTCACGAAGCCGTCGCCGCGCGCCGCCGAGGTGATCCAGCGCCGCATCGGCACGACGCCGGAGGCGAGGTGGAAGGCCTCCTCGCGCAGCATGCGGGGCATGCTCTCGGCCATCGGCTGGTAGGCGCTGATCTTCTGCATGGAGAGCTGGTACTTGCCGACCCGGTCGATCAGGGCGCAGAAGACGACGTTGTCCACGAACGAGTCGAAGTCGATGTTGAAGGCGCCCAGCAGGTGGGAGCCGGTGTTCATCGACAGGATGTCCTCGACCATGTCGGCGCTGCTCTCCTGGGAGACGCAGCTCCAGTCGTCCTCGGCCAGGAGATGGAGCATCTGGTAGCCGTGCCGCAGCTCCTCCGCCATCATGCGCAGGACCCAGAACTGCTCCTCCTCGCTCTGGGCGCGCGCCAGGGTGAGGCGGTGCTGCTGGATCGAGCCGAACTCGGTCGAGGCCTGGGCGCGGATGGCGCCGAGCAGATGGCCCGCCTGCTCCGGCATCATCTCGCAGGCGTGCTGGTACTTCGGCTTCCCCTTGAGGTCGCCGCACTCGATCTCGGTGCACATCCCGAGCTCGCGGAAGGCGCAGAGCTCGAACTTGGGCTCGTTGGGAAAGTGCTTCTCCCAGTTATCCAGCAGGTAGTCGTAGTCCGGCAGATAGGTCTCCTGCCACTTGACTACGGCGCTATGAAAGCTCTTGGGCAGGCTGGCAGTTCTGATGCTCATGCTCTCCTCTCCCTGCAACCCCCCGGCCACCACCCCGTCGCAGCCGTGCCTGGGGAGTCCTGTCTGTTCAAAGAGGCCTGACGAACGGCCTCAAGCTCGACGGCTCGAATCCGAGCGAGCTGAAGAAACGACGGATCTCTTCCATGTCCTCGTCGACCAGGGTGCGCACGCTGTGGGCCCCCTGTTCCCGGAAGTGCCGCAGGATGGCTTCCGCCATCTGCCGGCCGATCGCCTTGCCGCGGTGCTCGGGATCGACGCCGAGCACCTCGATCCACCCGGTGGGCTCTTCGAGCCCGAACTCGCCGGAGCGGACTTCGCCGAGCATGAAGCCGACGACCTTCCCGTCGAGCTCGGCCACGACCGAGGCCTCCGGGTCCCTTCTCAGGTAATAACCAATCTGGCGCTCCCAGATTTCCGGCCGGTAGCGCCGGCTGATCTTTTCGTCGATGCCGGTGATGGCGTCGATGTCGAGCTCGTCGAGCGGACGGATGCGGACTCCTGGCACGGTGTCGATCATCTTCCCCAAGGCCCAGCGGGCCGTTCGTCCTGTGGATGGAGGGACCGTAGACCGGTCCAACAGGGGGATTCTAGCGGTTGACCGAGGGGCGCGCAAATGGCTTTATCCTCCCCCTGCCATGGCCGCCCCCGAAACCGCCTCCCCCGCCGCCAGCCCGGCCCGCTCCGTCCACGCCGCCCTGCTGTCGGCCCAGGTCTTCTTCGGCGTTTTCCACGTCGTGGCCAAGGCCGTCCTCGCCCACATGGAGCCGCTCGCCCTGGCCGCGGTCCGCGTCGCCATCGCCGCTCCCGTGATGGTCTGGATCGCCTGGCGGCACGACCGGTTCGTCCCCGAGCGCCGCGACCTCCCCCGCCTCGCCCTGCTCGGCGGGCTCGGGGTGTTCGCCAACCAGATCTTCTTCATCGAGGGGCTGCGCCACACCACCGCGATCAACGCCTCGATCCTGATGCCCTCGCTGCCGGTCTTCGCCGTGGCGGCGGGGGCCCTGCTCGGGGTCGAGAAGGTGGGGGCGCGCCGCGTCCTGGGGATCGCCCTGTCGGTGGCCGGCGCCCTGGTGCTGGTCAACCCGATGCGCTTCTCGGGCGACGGCCGGGCCGCTCTCGGCAACGGGCTGATCCTGCTCAACTGCTGCTGCTACGCGGTCTTCCTGGTCTTGCAGCGCCCGCTGCTCCGCCGCATCCCATGGCGGACGGTGATCGCCGGGGCCTTCGTGTTCGGCGGCGCCGGGGTCCTGACGGTGAGCGCTCCGGCCCTCGCCCGGCTGCAGCCGGGCGCCCTGCCGGCCAGCGCGTGGTGGGGGGTGGCCTACATCGTGGTCTTCGCGACGGTCCTGGCCTACGCGATCAACACCTGGGCGGTGCGGCGCTCGTCACCCTCGCTGGTGGCAGCCTACGGTACGCTGCAGCCGCTGGTCGCCGCCGTGCTGGCGGCGGCCTTCCTCGGGGAGCATTTCGGCTGGGCGGAGGGGCTGGGGTTCGCTCTGATCCTGGCCGGGCTCTGGCAGGTGAGCGCCCGGCCGGTATCGGCTTCGGAAGGGGTCTAGCCGGCGCGCCGGACGCGCCGGAGACGCCCAGCCAGACCCTGAAGCAGTGGCCGCCACCGTCCAACTCCCGGGGGCGGATCGGCCGCCTGGAGGGCCTGTTGGACGAGGACGACGCCCCCCTCCAGATCGCCCGCCTGGACCCGGGCGTGCCCCTGACGAATCAGGGCGCGGCTCCAGAGATGCCGCTGGCCGGTCCGCTGGTAGAGCCGGATGGCGCGGTCGAGTTGCCGGGCGGCATCGCGGTGCCTCCCCTGAGCTCGGCGCAACAGCGACTCGGTATCCAGCAGTCGGGCCCGCTCGATCCGGTCGCCCGTACCGCGCTCCAGATGGCTCCAGGCGGACCGCATGGCCTCGTCGGCGGCGGCCAGCTCGCCCAGGCCACGGTGGGCCTCGGCCAAGGCGGTCCAGGCGCGAGCCCGCAGGTCCTGCAGGGAGGGAGCGGGATAGCGGCGGGGATCGAGGAGGCGGGCTGCGGCGACGGCCAGCTCGGCCCAGGCGAGGGCCACTCCCGGAGCGGCGCCGCTCTCGGCCCGGGCGAGGAGAGCCTCGCACAGGCCCCAGGTCTGGATGGCCGGACGGTTCTGCACCAGCAGCCGGCGGCGCTCCTGGGGAAGGGATTCCAGCTCCGTCAGTGCCGCGCACGCCTCGGCGCGCTCGGCTTCGAGACGGCAGCGGGCCTGGCGGACCCGGTCGAACACCTGCGCGACGGCGCCGTCGTACCGGGCGCTGTCGCCCGTTCCCAGGGTCGGAACGGCGGCGTCCGGCTCCAGCCCCTGCCGCCAGAGGTCGGCGGTCCGCTCCTGGCAGACGGGACAGCCGGGCAGCAGGTGGGTCAGGATCCGGCGGACCTCGCCGGCGGGAAGCTCACCCCGGAACAGCCGTTCCACCTCGGCGGCGGTAGGATGCTCCCCCGCCGGCTCCTCGCTCCAGGCGGGCGAGGCCTGCCCCTGGAAGCTCGGAGAGAGCGTCCCGGGCTGTCCGGCGGACGGAGGCCGCAAGGGCGAGGTGTCCATGGGGTCGTGCATGAAGCAAGGTACCACCGCCGCCCCTCCCAAGTCCAGCCGCAACCGATTACATCGCCGCGTTACATCGCCGCTTCATCGCCGCCTTACATAGCCTTGGCGGCGGCTTCAGCCGCGGCGGGAGCCGGCGCGACGTGCTCGTGGGCGTGGTAGCTGCTGCGCACCAGCGGACCGGCCTCGCAATGGGCGAAGCCCAGAGCCAGGGCGTGCTGCTTGTACCCCGCGAACTCGTCGGGATGGACCCAGCGATCGACCGGCAGGTGCTTCGGCGTGGGCTGGAGATACTGGCCGATGGTCAGGATCTCGACGCCCGCGCCGCGGATGTCGGCGATGGTCGAGTAGACCTCGTCCGGGGTCTCGCCGATCCCCACCATGATGCCGGTCTTGACCCGGCCGGCGTACTCCCCCGCGTCCCGGCGCCGCGCGGCGTCGGCGAGCAGGGCGAGGCTGC
Source organism: Thermoanaerobaculia bacterium (assembly GCA_036263295.1). Taxonomy (GTDB): domain Bacteria; phylum Acidobacteriota; class Thermoanaerobaculia; order Multivoradales; family UBA5704; genus DATAHG01. The sequence goes on from DATAHG010000024.1 coordinate 10,558, forward strand.
GGTCGTAGCGGCTGCCCGGGCGGGCCTGGCGGTAGAGGCGCGGCACCGTCTCCATGTTGTGGGAAAAGACCTCGGGACGGGCGCCGAGGACGATGTCGAGCGCCTCCGGCACGCCACGGAAGTCCGGGGTGAGGACCTCCACCGCGGCCTCCGGGTTCTGCTCGTGGATCGCCCGGATCACCTGGGCGAAGTGGTTGGCGCCGCCGTCCCGCAGGTCGTCGCGGTCCACCGAGGTGATGACGGCGTGGCGGAGCTGCATGACCGCGACCGCCTCGGCCACGTGCTGCGGCTCCAGGGGATCGACGCCGGCCTGCGGGCGCCCCGAGGTGACCGCGCAGAAGCCGCAACGGCGGGTGCAGACGTCGCCGAGGATCATGAAAGTGGCCGTGCCGTGCTCGCCCCAGCACTCATAGATATTGGGACAGCGCGCCTCCTGGCACACTGTGTGCAGATTCAATCTGTCGACCAGAGCTCGAACCCGGTGGTACGAAGCCGGGGTTGCAAGGCGAATCCGCAACCACTCGGGACGACTCTGCCTGTTCGAAGGCGAGGTCGAGCGGCCGCCGATTTGAATTAGAGTTTCGCTCATGGGTCTAGTGTAACCCGGAGCGAAACCGGGAAACAGAGAGCGGGGGAGCGGCGCCCGACCTCTCCAGTCGTCATACGAGGTAGAGGTATAAAGACATGGTCCGGAAACGCTGTGCCCTGACTCTGCTCGCTCTCGCCGGCCTGCTGCTGGCCGCCGGCCTCAGCCGGCCCGCCACCGCCGGCATCCTCGAAGGCAACTGCCGCGTCGCCGACCAGCCCGCGGCGACCCTGCTCATCCCCTTCTTCCAGGTCGACCTGAACGATGCCCAGGGGATGTCCACTCTGGTTTCGGTCAACAACGCCTCGGCCCGGCCGGCCCTGGCCCGCATGGTCCTGTGGACCAACTGGGGCGTGCCGACCCTGGCGTTCGATATCTATCTGACCGGCTACGACGTGCAGACCCTGAACCTGCGCGATCTCCTGCTCGGCCAGTTGCCGCTCACCGGCTCGACGGTCAGCAGCCGCGGCGTGCTGTCGGAAGCCGGAGACTTCCCCGGCTGCGCGCCGCCGCCGGCCCAGTCGGTCGGCACCGGGAGCAAAGGGGGGAAGGCGACGGCGGCCCTCAACCCCGCCGAGCTGGCCTATCTGCGGGCCGCCCACACCGGCCAGCCGGTCGTGCAGGCTTCCGGCACCAGCCCCGCGCGTTGCGTCGGCGCCGGCAACGGCCGGGCCGGCCTCGCCACCGGGTACGTGACGGTCGACGCGGTCAACCGCTGCTCCCCGACCACGGTCGGCGCCATCGACAACACCCCCGCGCAGGCCGGCTACTTCGTCAAGGGCGGCCAGGGCCTGGCGAGCGACAACAACGTGCTCTGGGGGGACTTCTTCTACGTCAACCGGCAGCAGAGCTACGCGATGAGTCATTCGGCGGTCACCATCGTGGCCGACGCCGACTTCTTCTCCGCCGGCGACTACACCTTCTACGGCCGCTATCACGGCTTCGACTCCGGGGACGACCGCGCCCCCCTATCCAGCCTCTACTACGCCCGCTATCTCGACGGCGGGCCGATCTCCGGCGGCACCGAGCTGGTGGTCTGGCGCGACAACCGCAGCTCCCGCATCGCCCCCGTGGACTGCACGGCCGGACCGGACTGGAACCCGCTCGGCGAGCTCCAGATGGTCGCCTTCGACGAGGAGGAGAACCCCACGGAGCTGCGCAACAGCAACGCCTTCCCCCTCGCCACCCAGCTCGTCCACGTCGGCGCGCCGCCGCTGGTCACCCCCGACAGCTTCGGCTGGCTGATGATGGACCTCTGGCACCGCGACTCCACCCACGCCCAGGGCTGGGTCGGCGTGATGATGAGCGCCGACGGCCGCTACAGCATCAGCAACGCGGCGCTGCGCGCGGACGACCTCTGTAATTTCGGCCTGTAAGACAGGAAGCTAACCCTCGACGTCGAGCGCGACGTCGAGGGCCGGCGCGCTGTGCGTGAGCCAGCCGACCGAGAGCAGGTCCACTCCGGTCGCGGCGATCGCCGCAGCCGTGTCCGGCCGGATCCCGCCCGACGCCTCGGTGAGCGCCCGGCCCCCAGCCATCCCACGAACCATCCCGACCGCCTCCCGCAGCATGTCGACCGACATGTTGTCCAGGAGCACGGCGTCCACCCCCAGCTCCAGGGCCTCCCGGAGCTGTTCCAGCGAGTCCACTTCGACCTCGATCTTGACCAGGTGGCCGACGCCCCGGCGGGCCCGCTCGACCGCGATCCGCAACCCCCCGGCAAGAGCCCGATGGTTGTCCTTGATGAGCACGGCATCGTCCAGGCCGAAGCGGTGATTGCTCCCGCCCCCGGCCCGCACGGCGTACTTCTCCAGGGCCCGCAGGCCGGGAGTCGTCTTGCGGGTGCAGACCACCTGCGCGCCGTGCGGCGCGACGACCGCCACCAGATCGCGGGTCAGGGTCGCGATGCCGCACAGGCGGCCCAGGATGTTCAAAGCCGTACGCTCGGCCGACAGGATCGACCGGGCCGAGCCGCGGACCCGGGCCAGCACCTCCCCCGCCGCGGCATCCCGGCCGTCCCTGGAATGAATTTCAATTCTCAGGGAGGGATCGAGAATCCCGAAGGCAGAAAGTGCAACCTCCAGCCCCGCCACCCGGCCGGCCGAGCGCGCGACCACCATCGCCTCGGCCGGCAGATCCTCCGGCAGCACCGCGTCGCTGGTGAGATCCCCGGCGCGCCCGAGATCCTCCTCGAGCGCCCGGCGGATCAGCGGCTCGTAAAGCAACGGGTAGAGACTCGGAAGCCGGGGGCTCGCCTCGGAGTCTCCGCTCACGGCCGCCCTCCCACCCGGGCCAAGGCCGGCCCCTCCGGGATCTCGACCGCGCTCCCGGCCGCCTCGAAAGAGGCCGAGCCGTCCGCCGCCGCGGTCAGGTAAAGGCGCCGCTGCCAGGCCGGATCCGGAGAGGGGAAGTCCGACCGGTAGTGCCCGCCGCGGCTCTCTTGCCGGGCCAGGGCGGCGGCCGTCACCAGCCGCCCGATCGTGAGAAGGTTGCGCGCCTCCCCCGCCGCCCGGGAGTGGCGCGCCGCCAGCCGCTCCAGCTCGGCCGCGGCCGCGGTCAGGCCCGCCTGGTCGCGGACCAGTCCGACCTTCTCCCACATCAGGGTGCGGACCGCCATCGTCAGCTCGGGATCGCCCGGCGCCGAGGCGGAAGCCAGCGGGAGCAGGGACGGCCCCGTCTCCACCGGAGCCGGCAGGCCGGAGCGCAGGTCCTCGGCCACCCGGGCGCCGAACACCAGGGCCTCCAGCAATGAGTTGCTCGCCAGGCGGTTGGCGCCGTGCGCGCCGGTCGCGGCGACCTCGCCGCAGGCCCACAGGCCCGGCAGCGACGCGCGCCCCTGGCCGTCCACGGCGATGCCGCCCATGTGGTAGTGCGCCGCCGGGGCCACCGGGATCGGCTCCACCCGGGGGTCCAGACCGCGCTCCTGGCAGAGGGCGAAGACCGTCGGGAAACGCTCCGGGAAGCGCTCCCCCACCGCCGCCCGGGCATCCAGGAAAACACCGTCCCCGGCTACCAGGCGGTGCCAGATCGCTCGCGCCACCACATCGCGCGGCGCGAGCTCGGCGTCCGGGTGCTCGTCC
>DATAHG010000025.1:0-1666 GCA_036263295.1 Thermoanaerobaculia bacterium
CGAGTCCAGGATCTCCCGCCGGTTCTTCTCGCCATACCGGCAGTTGACGCTGCGGCCGGCCAGATTGATCACCACATCCGAGCCGTCCACCTCGGCGGCCCAGGCGCCGACCGTCCGGCCGTCCCAGGGCACCACCCGCCATGGGGTGCCGCTTCCAGGATGCCGGCTGAGCACGATGACCTCGTGTCCCTCCGTTTGGAACGACCGGGCCAGCAGCGTGCCCACTTGGCCGGTACCGCCGGGGATGACGATCTTCATGGTTTGTCCTCTGTTCCTTCGTTTGTCGGAGGAGCGGTCCGCGAGGACCCGTGAACCCTAGAATAGCGCTCATGAAATCCACGAGACACCGTCTCCTCCTGCTGCTCGGGCTCACCCTGGCCGCCTGTTCGACCGCGGGCCGTCCGGCACCGACGGTCCCTGCTGTGGAAGTAGAAGAGGCCCGCCCGGCCGTTGCGGCCGCGCTGGAGCCGTCCAGTCCTGCACAGTGGAACCACGACTGGGCCCGCGGCGCCGTGTTCTACGAGGTCTTCGTGCGCAGCTTCGCGGATTCGAATGGCGATGGCATCGGCGACTTTCGCGGCCTGACCGCGAAGCTGGATTACCTCAACGACGGCGATCCCAAGACCGACTCCGACCTCGGGGTGGACGCCCTTTGGCTGATGCCGGTCTTCGAGTCCCCGAGCTATCACGGCTACGACGTGATGGACTACGAGACGATCGAGCGGGACTACGGGACGAACGAGGACTTCCAGCGCTTCCTCGACGAGGCGCACCGCCGGGGGATCCGAGTGATCGTGGACTTCGTGATGAACCATTCGAGCGCCCAGCACCCCTGGTTCGTGGAATCGGCCTCGTCCCCTTCCTCGCCGCGCCGCGACTGGTATGTCTGGCGGGGGGATGATCCCGGCTGGACCCAGCCCTGGGGAGGCGCCAACCGCACCTGGCACGAGAAGAACGGCGCCTTCTACTACGGCGTCTTCTGGGGCGGCATGCCGGACCTGAATTTTTCCACCCCGGCCGTGCGCACGGAGGTCGAGCGGCTCGCCGCCTTGTGGCTCAACCGGGGCGTGGACGGCTTTCGTCTGGACGCCACCCGCCACCTTTTCGCGAACGGTCCCGGCGACCTCCAGAGCGACCAGCCCGAGACCCACGCCTTTCTCAAGGAATTCGCCGCCCACGTGCGGCGGACCCGGCCGGAGGCGGTCCTGGTCGGGGAGAACTGGACCGAGACTCCGATCATCGCCGAGTACTTTGGCTCGACCGACCCGGCCGCCGGTGGGATTGCTGGCGGCGATGAGCTGCCGATGAGCTTCAACTTCCCGCTCGCCGAGGACGTGATCGAGGGGGTCCAGACCGGCAACGCGGCGAACATCGGCGCCAAGCTCGACGAGATGGCCGAGCTGTATCCGGAAGGAGTGATCGACGCCCCGTTCCTCACCAACCACGACATGAAGCGGGTGGCGAGCCAGCTCGAAAACAACCCGGCTTGGCTGCGCTCCGCGGCGGCGGTCCTCCTCACCCTGCCCGGCGCGCCGTTCCTCTACTACGGCGAGGAGATCGGTCTCCAGAACGGCCCCGGCAGCGGCGACGAGCACAAGCGCACCCCCATGCCCTGGGACGCCACCGCCGGAGGCGGCTTCACCACCGGCCGCCCCTGGTACGGGTT
>DATAHG010000026.1:0-4176 GCA_036263295.1 Thermoanaerobaculia bacterium
TCTGTCCCGTCGGCTGCGGCACGCCTCCGGCCGGCTCGATCGTCACCGCCCAGACCTGAATGTCGGAAGCGATGCGCTCGACCTCCAGGGTGGCGGCGCCGTCGGCGTTCGTCGCGAAGACGCCGGCCGAGACGGGCTTGCCGTCCGTCGGGATGAACCAGAGCTGGTAGGTCTTGCCCGCCGGCAGGGCCGGCAGGTGGCTGGCGGTGAAGACGGCGCGGCCGGCCGACGGATCCACGAAGGTACGGCCAGAGGCCCCCGGCGCCGAGTCGAGGCCGGCGAGGACGATCGCCCGGCCGCCCGGCGCCGCGACGGTCTGGAGAGTCTGGGCGAGGCGGGCCGCCTCGGTCTGAGCCTGGCCGAGTTGGCGGTCCAGCCCTTCGGCGCGCTGGGCGAGGCGGTCGCGCTCGGAAGACAGCTCGCGGATCTCGCCGCGCAGTCGGGCCTGCCCGATCCAGCCCCAGGCGGCCACCACCAGGAGGGCCGCCGCGACCAGCCCCAGCCAGCCCGGGATGCGCGCACGGACCGGACCGGCGGATCCCGTCGCCTTCGCGGCCGGCGGCATCTCGGCCTCCAGCCCGCGCAGCAGGCGCGCCCGCGTGGTGTCCGCGGGCGCGAGCGGCGGCGCCGCGGTGGCCAGGGCCTCGACATCCCCCTGCCAGAGCACGAGCTGGTCCTCGCACTCGGGGCAGCCGGCCTCCAGGTGGGCCTCCAGCTCCCGCAGTTCTTCCCCGTCCAGCGCGCCCAGGGCGTACGCCGGCAGCATCTCTTCAAAGCGGGGGGAGTGTGGGGCCGCCATGGTCAAGCGCTCAATGCCTGCCGGAGCTTGTTCATGCCCAGCAGGATCCTCGATTTGACCGTTCCGAGCGGCGCTTCCAGCCGTTCGGCGATCTGGATATGGGTGAGGCCCTCGAAGAAGGCCAGCTCGATGCAACGCCGCTGATCGGGGGACAGCACTCCCAGGGCTTGATGGATCTGGGAACGCCGCTCGAAGTCCTCCAGACGCTCGGTGCCGACCGGGCCCACGATCGGGGCATTCTCCTCCGCGACCTCCTCCTCGCGGCGGCGGCGGGCGTCGCGGCGGCGCAGGCGGTCGAGGGCGCGCGAGCGGGCCAGCATGAGGAGCCAGCCGCGCGGCGTCGAGCGCTCGGGCTCGTAGCGGTCGGACTGCCGCCAGGCCTGGAAGAAGACCTCCTGGAGGACCTCCTCGGCTTCGGCCCGGCCGCCCAGGATCCGGTAGAGCAGGCCGAGCACCGCCGTGGCGTGCTGGTCGAACAGATAGGCGAACGCCTCCTGGTCGCCGGCCCGGACCCGCCCCATCAGGTGCAGGTCCTGCAGCTCCCCGGCGTCCGCCACTCTGGTTCCGTGCCTCGATCCCATGGAGTCCGCCGCTCTCCCTCGCGCCTCAGCGGCCCGCCGCCGGGCTCGCCGGCAGCTCGAAAGTGAGGGAGGCCCAGAAGCTCTCCCAGTCGGCGTTCGCCCCCGCCGGGGCCTCGATCATATAGAGGGCCCGCACCAGCCAGAAGCCGCCGGCCGGCAGGCGCAGGGCGACCCGGCCGCGGGCGTCGGTACGGCCGGCGATCTTGCCGGGCCGGCCGGGCTGCCGGGCCTCGACCAGGGCTCCCGCCAGCGGCTTGCCCAGGTAGAGCAGGCGGACCGGCAGCTCGCCCCCCGCCGCAAGGCTGTAGGGGTCGCGCTCGGGCACCAGCTCCAGGGGGAGGCCGGCGGCGCGGTCGAAGCCGGTGGCCGGGCCGTCGCCGACCTTGAGCAGGGCTTTCGAGCAGCGCGAGTAGACCTCGCGGCCGGGCGCCTGGCTCTGCCCCTTCTTGCGGCGCAGCTCGCTGATCTTTTCCAACCCCTGGTCGGAGAGGTACTTCTCGAATTTCTCGGCCTCCAGGGTGACCGAGGCGTTGTCGCTGTCGTAGACGAGGATCGCGCGGCCGGGCTTCTGCGGCAGGGCGAAGCCGGCGGGATCGGTCCCCGGCACGCCGGGGAGGTCCGCGGCGGCGCCGGCCGGATCGATCAGGGTGAAGTGCTCGATCCGCTCCTGCATGCGGGGCACCGGGTCGCCGGGGAATTCGTCGCCCACCCGCAGATGGACGGCGACGCGCTGGCCGGGAGCGGGCCGGAAAGTCGAAGGCTGGATCCAGAAGTCGTGAGCGGCGAGCGGCCCGGCCAAGAGAAGGACCAGGAGGAAGAGAAGCCCGGCCAGGGTGCTCCCCGGCGCGAGGCCGCGCCCGTTCAGGCGCCGGCGGTCAGGTTCCCGCGAAATCAGTCTGGGCATGTGGTCTGACGGTTCTTTCTTTTCGCAGAACAGCCCGGCGGGAGGTCTCCCGCCGGGCTGGATCTTATGGCGTTTCGACGCCGGATGCCACCGGGTCTATTACGGGGTCACCTCGTCGACTCCGTTGGGACCGTTGGGCGAGCCCGGCAGCGGCGCCCGCAGGTACGGGAAGGTGCTGTCGAACTGGCTGGCGTCCTGCAGGGTGCCGTCGGTGAACGGCAGGTTGCCCGAGGGGGCGTCGGCCGGAGAGCAGAAGACGCCCGGGAAGGCATGGCAGACCACGCCCATGGCGACCCGCAGCTCGATGTCGACCACGTCGTCGCCCGGCCGGCGGCCGTTCGGGAAGCCGGCGTTGTCGCCGCCGAGCAGGCCGAGGTTGTTCTGCTCACCCGCCGGCAGCGCGGCGATGCTGGTGTTGAGGCGCACCATCTCGGACGGGCCGCCGAGCTGGTTGAGGCCCGGGATGCCGGTCAGGAAGGCCGCCACCAGGTCGGTGCGCGGGAAGTTGTTGGGAGCCCGCACGCCGGCCGCGCCGAAGAGGATCTCCAGCAGCTCGGGCAGGGTGGGGTTGGTCACATAGTCGGCGAACTGGGCGTCGCCGGTCGGCTTGCTGGCGTTGAACTTGTTCTTGTCCTTGAGGCCGATGACAACCTCGTTGACCAGCGGCATGCCGAGGCGGGAGACCTGCACGTAGTTGCCGTTCTCCGTCGTCGGGTTCTGGAAGGTCGGGCTGTTGGTGAGGGTGCGGTTGCGCGGCAGGGCCGCGGTGGTCCAGCCGCCGATGGTGGGGTTGTTCCCCTGGCGGATGCACTGCACCGGCACCTCGAGGGCGAAGGTGGTGACGTTCTTTTCGGCCAGGGCGTCCGGCTCGGCGTCGCGGGGCCCGAGCGGGTTGGCGATGTTCACGAGGTCGAAGATCTCGCCGAGGTTGACCGCGAAGGGGTCCTTGCGCTGGCCGACGAAGACCCGCCCCTGGGAGTTGCCGCAGCCGGGGAAGTTGAAGTCCCAGACGAAGCCGGCGGCATAGGAAGCGTAATTGGGGATCGACTTCTGGCCGATGTTGTCGACCGGCTTGCCGAAGCGGTTGCCGCCGAACGGCTGGGTGACGAAATCGCCCTGCCGGCTGGAGCTGTCCACACCGCCGCGGATGACCGACAGGGTGTAGCTCTCGAGGACGTTTTCATTCGCCGAGCGCTGGCCGGGGCCGCCGGAGATCGGGCCGGCGTTGACCAGGGGGATGGACACCTGCTTGCCGCCGACCGGGAGCTTGATGTCGCGGAGCTGCTGGGTCACCCGGAACTGAAAGGTGAGGTCTTCGGTGCCGTCGCCGTTGTTGTCGATATGGATCCGATAGAAAGCGTCGGGATCGAGGGTGAAGTAGTTGGGGCCACCGTAGGCGTCCTGCAGGGGCAGGTAGTTGGCGATCAGGGTGACGTAGCCGCTACGGCCGGTCTCGTAGCTGTTGAACATGTAAAAATCGGTGCCGTCCACCTTCGGCATCTCGGTAATTCCGGGTGCTTCCCGGTGGCTCGAAGCCCCGGCTGGAACAGCCGCAAGGCCCAAAAGAGCAGCCGTCATCAGTGCTCCCACTCCCAAAACTCTCGCTCGCATACCACTCCTCCTCTTCCACTGCCATCTTTACTGTTGTTCTACATTCACGAGAACCCCGAAGCTGCAATAAGCGATCCATAGAGGCATTGCAATGAAGAGGGCTCGCCTGGTGGAGACCGCGGGTCCGGTCCTCGTGAACAGACCTTACACATCTCTGCTACGGACACAGCCGAGCCTTGGATGACAGGATCTCGCCGGAAGACGAGCTGTTGTCGGATCTCGGCACGCGGACCGGTACAATGCGCGCCATGAAGACCACCGCCCCCGCTCTGCGCCCCAAC
>DATAHG010000027.1:0-5943 GCA_036263295.1 Thermoanaerobaculia bacterium
TGGCCGAGCCCGCTTCCGCCGCGGCGCTCGCCGCGCGCCTGGGTCTGCCGCGCCAGAAGGTCAATTACCACCTGCGGGCGCTCGAAGAGCACCGGCTGGTCGAGGTGGCCGAGGAACGCCGGTGGGGCGGGCTGACCGAACGCCGGCTGGTCGCGAGCGCCGCCTCCTACATCGTTTCCCCGAGTGCATTGGGCCCGGCTGCCGCGGACCCCGGCCGCGGCGCGGACCGCCTTTCCGCGAGCTATCTGATCGCCCTGGCGGCCCGCATCGTGAGCGAGGTCAGCGCGCTCCTGCGCCGTGCGCGGGAGACGGGCAAGCGCCTGCCTACCCTGTCTCTGGATACCGAGATCCGTTTCCGGTCGGCGGCGGACCGCGCCGCTTTTTCGAACGAGCTCACCCAGGCGGTGACCGCCCTCGTGGCGCGCTATCACGACGGCACGGCCACGGGTGGCCGCGCCCATCGTCTGGTGCTGGTGGCGCATCCCCTGCCACACAAACCCAACCTTGATCAATCGGAGGAGCCCTCATGAGTGTGAAGAAAGAGGCGTCGGGACGCCGTTCGATTCAGATGGAAGTCGAGGTCCCCGGCACGCCGGAGCAGGTCTGGCAGGCGATCGCCACCGGCCCGGGAGTGTCGTCCTGGTTCGTCCCGACCCAGATCGAAGAGCGGGAGGGGGGCACGATCCGCTGCAGCTTCGGGCCGGGACCGGAGATGGAAGGCGTCTCCACGGTGACGGCCTGGGAGCCGCCCCATCGTTTTGCCGCCGAATCGCAGGACCTGGGGCCCGACGCGCCGCCGATCGCGACGGAGTGGACGGTCGAGGCGCGCTCCGGCGGCTCCTGCGTGGTGCGTCTGGTCCAAAGCCTGTTCGCCAGCTCCGACGACTGGGACAACCAGCTCGACGGGCAGGAGACCGGCTGGGCGGCCTGGTTCCGCATCCTGCGGATGTATCTCACCCATTTCCCCGGACAGCCCGGCGTCAGCTTCCGCCTGGCCGCCTTCGTCCCCGCGTCCGAAACCTCGGAAACCGCGGCCTGGGAGGCCCTGATCGGTCCGCTCGGCCTCGCCGGGGCCGGCGCCGGCCGGCGCTGGAGCACCCAGGGCGGCGCGACGCCGCTCGCCGGATCCATCGAAAGGCTCGACGAGTCCAGGCACATGGCCGATCTCCGCATCGACGAGCCGGCGCCCGGGCTCGTTTTCCTGTTCTCCCATTCGATGGGCGAACGGATCTATGTGGCGATCAACTTCTTCCTGTATGGGGACGGAGCCGCCGCCGCGGCCGAGCGGTTCGAGCCGCTGTGGCAGGCCTGGATGCAGGAGCGCTTCGGGGCCGTTCAGGAGACGTCCTGCTAGCCACCAGGCCCGCGGATTAAAAGTCCGCTGCTCCAACCGCGTTCGTGCTGATCGCGATCAAACCCCCGTTGACCCCCGGGCGCCTTGCGCCTATCCTACTCTTCGAACATTCACTGAAAAGGGCGGCGGCACGCCGCCCACCCATCAAGGCCTGCGGATTGGCCGTAGAGGTCCCCACCACGATGAGATCCCGTCCTTTCGTTCTCGTGCTTCGCGGAGCCGCCCTCTTTACCATCGCCAGCCTCGGGCTGGCTTCCATCGCCTCCGCCGAGGAGGCCGCGCCCGCCAAGGCGCCCCCGGCGGCCCATGCGGCGGCGCCCGGCAAAGAGGCCAAAAAGCCTCTCAAGGACGACCCGGCGCTCCGGCATCTCTATTTCACCAACGGCGTTCACAACGAGATCGGTTGCACGCCTCCTTCGAAGTGCGTCGCCGAGCGCAAGCCCGGCGAGCCCAGCGACCCGCAGTATCCGGCTTTCTGGACCAGCGAGTGGACGATGTACCGGGTCTTCAAGGACTATGAAAAGTTCCCGCCGCCCTATGCCTCGCCGCCGGCCGGCCTGACGCCGGACGATTACGAGGTGTCGTGGGGGGCGACGTTCTACGATGCGACCTATGTCCCGAAGGATGGCGACGGCACCGGCGCGATGATGGAGTTTTACAAAGACCGCTGCCTGCCGATCTTCCCTTCCGAAAACCATTTCACCTGCGCCTTCGTGTCGCTCGGCAACAAGGCCTATTTCCTGCGCTATGAAAACCGCCCTCCCGGGACTCCGGCCTGCTGCAAGTTCTCGCCGATGAATCACCCGCCCCGGCAGGACTTCATCAAGCACCTGCCGTACAGCGCGGAGCGCAGCACGCACGTGGACAACTCCCTGCAGGCCTACGCCATCCTGGTGCCGGCCGGCGACGCGGAAATCCTGTTCGGCTATGCCTTCAACAAGACCGCGACGCCGGACAGCTACGACAAGAACGCGCCGCCGTACCGTCATCCGCAGTCTTTCTACTTCTCCGGTTCGCCCACGATTCCGCCCAACGCGCCGATCGTGAGCCAGAACTACACCAACTTCCGGATGGAGCAGCCGAAGGCCGCCGAGACCTGGGACCAGGTCGCCGAGAAGTGCCCGCCGGAGCCGGAGTGGTGCTGCCTGTTTGCCACCGACTGTCCCGACAAGGCGCAGAACAAATTAGAAAAAGAGTCCGCCGGCAAGGACTGGGCGATCCTGCCCTCCGACAAGACCGGATCCTCCCACAACTGACGGGGCCTGCCATGAGCTATCTTTCCACCCCGCGTCTGTCCTTCAACGGCTACTTTCAGGCGGACGTTTCGACGATCAACAACGACGTCCGCTTCTATGACAGCGAGAAATTCAAGCCGCAATACCAGATGTCCTCCAGCACCGGCGTGTCGCCGAACGGCGGCTGGGCTCCCGAAGGGACCGGCGTCTTCCGGCTGGTCGGGTGCAGGATCACCGGCGGCTGGCTCGACGGCGCTCCGGTGAAGCTGGGGGAGGATCCGGCGATCGGCCTGGCGCTCGAGGACTCCGATCAGCGGGTCGCCGGCAAGCTGGTGGACCTCGACCCCCAGCAGCAGGCGGTTTCGGAAATCTGGGGGATGGCTCTCCGTCTCACGGATGACAAGAATCGCGCCTACCTGCGCGGGCAGTACGGCGTCGCGGCATTCATCAATCTCTGGCTGCGGCAACAGCAGGCCAGCGCGCCGAGCGATCAACAGCTCGCGGCGGTCTACCAGTCGGTGCTCGAAGGGGTGACCTGGGACGACCTCGGCGGCTCGCGGCTGCTGGAGGCGTTGCGGGCCGCGACCGAAGACGGGCTGCTGTCGATCAATTTCAATGCGTACGCCTACGGGCGCGATCCGAGCATCCCGCGCTACACGCTCGGCCGCATCACCGGCACGATCGGACCGGGCCGGGCGTCCGAGCCGTGCCACTTCGTGCTCGGCCGCCAGTTGCTTGCGAAGATGTTGCCGAACGGCGTCTCTCCGGCCTTCGGCGTCTACAACCTGCAATGCGAGGTGGACGCGAAGCGCTCGACCGTCACCGCGGATTTCGGCAACTCGCTCCAGATCACCAACGCCTCCGGGGACCTGGCCGACTCGGGCGAGCTCTCGCTCGCGGTCCTCAAACTCCCCCAGGTGGACGACGGTGCCGAGGTGAACGTCGCCGACGTCGCGATCCTGGGCCCGGTGCCCTACCAGGAGCCGGACTGGTACTTCACCACGGCCGGCGTGGTCACCTACGATTACTCCTCCGATTCCTGGATCCGCGACAACATCGCCGGGCAGCCGCTGGTCGTCCTCAAGACGCTCGACGACGGCAATTATCGGGTGGTGATCCAGGAGAGCCTCGGCGGCCTCTATGCGCGCGCCGATCAGTATGTCTACCGGCTCGATCCGGGACAGACGGAAAACGTGCGGTTCTACGCGACCCGCTACGGCGCGCCGATCGCCGCGCAGATCGCGGCCACGGTGAACAATGACGGCATGGGAGGCGCGGGGACCGGTCAAAAGATCCCCGACATTCCGGTGCCGGACATCGGCGTGCCGGCATCCGCCATTCAGTACCTTTCGACGGTGGACGTCCCGGCGGACGGCAGGCCCGGCCTCCTGGCGGTCAGTGCCGCTCCCGAGGGGCCCGGCAATCCGCGCGGCTACATCGACGGCCAGCTCTACGGCATCGGCTACTCGCTCTCGGATCCGCCGCTGCCGGCCAACTACAACGCCAACGATTGGAACTTCATCAGCGTTCTGATCTTCGATCGCTACGAGGTCCCGGAGGTCCCGACCTGGTACGCGGACATCCGGCCGATCCTCGTCCAGTACGGCAACCTGTATCCGATCATGAGCCATCATGTGGTCGACCTCGGCGACTACGATTCGGTGGTGCGGCACGCCAACATCACACGGTTCGCCTTCGCACTGCCGGTTCACGACGCGAACTCGATGCCGGTCACCCGCGATCTATCGATGGCCAGGCGCTTGACGATCCTCAAGTGGTTTGACCGCCCCGGTCCGGACGGTCTACCGATCAAGGGAGAGCCGGTCCCGGCGGCGCTCACCGCCGCCGCGCCGCGCGAGGAGACCGCCCCGGTGGAGCTCCAACTGGATCCGCTCCAGCGCGCCGGCAAGACCGAGTTCCTCCTGCAGCTCCAGGCAAAAAAGAAAGCGGAACAGGGAGACTAGGCCATGTTGACAGTCCGCCGCGAAATGATCGAAGGCGTCAGGCAGGCCGCCCGCAAGGAGGACCTGTACCCCTACCTGCAGAGCGCGGTCGAGCTGGAGCACGCGACGATCCCGCCGTATCTGACCGCCATGTTCTCGCTCAAGGCCGGCACCAACGAGGAGATCCGCCGGCTCATCCAATCGATCGTGGTCGAAGAGATGCTGCACATGACGATCTCGTCCAACATCCTGGTCGCGATCGGCGGCAGCCCGCAGATCAACACGCCGGTCTTCATCCCAAAGTATCCGGGACCGCTCCCGCGCGGCATCGGTGGCCCGGACTTCATCGTGCCGATCGAGCGTTTCTCCCTGCAACTGGTGCATGACATCTTCATGGTGATCGAAGAGCCGGAGAACCCCATCCCGATCAAAACGTTCATGGTGGGGGAGGAGGAGTACAGCACCATCGGCGCCTTCTACCAGGCGATCCAGGAGAAGATCGTCGAGCTGGGCAACGGCATCTTCGTGCCGGGCAGCGAGAAACGGCAGGTGCAGAAGTGGTTCGGCTATGAGCACCTCTTCCCGATCACCGACGTGGCGGGCGCGGTCAAGGCGATCGAGGTGGTGGTGATCGAAGGCGAGGGCACCAGCACGGATCCGTTCCAATCGCCGGGCGATCCCGCCCACTTTTACAAGTTCGGCGAGATCTATCACGGCAAGAGGATCATCCCGACCCCGGACGGCGGCTACGCCTATGCCGGCGCGCCGGTTCCCTTCGATGCGTCGGGCGTCTACCCGATCCGTCCAAACGCGCACATCGACGACTATGCGCCAGACACCCAGGCCCGCGTGCGGGTGGAGCGCTATGCCTACAGCTACAGCAGCCTTTTGAACGCGCTCCATAAATCGTTCAACGGGGAGCCCGACAACATCGACGTGGCGATCGGCCTGATGTACGAGCTGAAGGTCCAGGCGGTGAGCCTGATGAGCACCGAGCTCGGGGACGGCAGCGGGATGACCGCGGGGCCGAGCTACCAGTATGTCAACGTGCAGGGAGGGATGGGGCCGGCGGCGGATTGATCGAGTGGATCGATTCGGGTCCCGCTGGAGCACTTTGGAAGAAGGAACCTTGTGGCGGCGAACGCCAGGACGGCGTCCGGACCGACCCGAGAGCCCAGGAGAACGACATGAAGAAGCTTCGCAGAATGATAAAGCCGAGTGAGCTGTCAGAGATCCAGAACCTCACGCCCGGCCGGGTGACGGCTGCCGGGGAGATCCCGGATGCGGATTTGAACCCGGGCACCGAGCAGGCCGGCCTTTTCACGCTCAAGATGCACGTGGACAACCCCGGCCAGACCCCGATGTAAACCTTCCGCCGATCCGGGCCGATGAGAACAGTCGGCCCGGATCG
>DATAHG010000028.1:0-1598 GCA_036263295.1 Thermoanaerobaculia bacterium
AACCGGCCGTTCGGGACCAGGTGCTTGCGCACCTCCTCCAGGCCCGCCTTTACATCCCCCAGCAGCGGAAAGACATTCGAGCTGAGGATCACGTCGAACTGCCCCAGGCCGGGATTGGAGTCCCCGAGCCGTTCGATGTCCCCGGCCTGGAACGACAGCCCCGGCATCCGGTAGTGCCGCCGGGCATAGCGGATCGCCCAGGCGTCGCGGTCCACCCCCACCACCTCCGTGGCGCCATACCCCCGCAGGTCGGCCGCGCCGTAGCCCGTGCCGCAGCCGAGGTCCAGCACCCGCCGGCCGCGCACGAAGCGGGCCGCGAACCAGTAGACCGACACATGGGCCATGTAGAGGTCGGTGGGGGTGACCGGAGAGATCACGTCCGCCCCGGGGCGCAGGCCGTGCCGGAGGCGGCGCAGGGCGTTCTCGACCCGGCGGGAGCGGCGGGAACGGGCGAAGGTCACGGCGCGGCGGCCGGAGCGGTCCCCTTCACGGGCCCCTTCACCGGCTCCAGCTCGAAATAGAGCTCATTGGCGGGCAGCATCCAGCAGAAAAACCGTTCGTAAGCCAGCGGGAACCTGTTGATCAGCCAGGTCAGGAACCGCCCCGGCACCTCGCGGCGCTCGTTCTTGATCCAGAAGAACCGGATCTGCCGCTTGCGGATGCGGAACCGCAGGTGGGAGTAGAAGTTGTACGTCCCCCCCTCGGTGAAATAATCGAAGCTGTGGTACCCGAAAAAACGCTTGTGGGTGGGATCGGTATAGGCCCCGAAAAACGACAGGTGCGGCACCCAGATCCGGATCACCCCGCCCGTCTTCGTGATCCGGCCCAGCTCCCCGAGCAGCGGGATGAGGTCCCCCACGTGCTCCAGCACGTGCGACGAGAACACCTCGTCGAAGCAGTCGTCCACGAACGGCAGCGGGCTCTCCAGGTTCGCCACCACGTCGAGCACCGGCAGCTTCGCCAGGTCGAGGTTGACATACCCCGGCCGGATGTCCCGCCCGCATCCCAGGTTGAGCTTTCTCACGGCGGGGAAGAATAGCACCCCGTGCTATAGTCCCCCGTCAATTTCCGAGGAGCGCAGTGAGACTGGAAGCCTATAGCCCGGACCCCGCGCCGGCCGACCCCGCAGCCCCGCCCGACCCCAGGGAGATCGAGGTCTCCGTGGTCATGCCCTGCCTCAACGAGGCGGACGGCGTCGGCATCTGCGTCGAAAAGGCCCTGCGCGCCCTGGCCGCCATGGGGGTGACCGGAGAGGTGGTCGTGGTCGACAACGGCTCGACCGACGGCTCGGCCGAAATCGCCGCCCGGGCCGGCGCCCGGGTGGTGCACGAGCAGCGGCGCGGCTACGGGTCGGCCTACCTGCGCGGCTTCGCCGAGGCGCGCGGCAGGTACCTGGTCATGGGCGACGCCGACGACACCTACGACTTCCTGACCATCCCCGACTTCGTGGCGCCGCTGCGCGAAGGCAAGGCGGACATGGTGATCGGCTCGCGCCTCAAGGGGGAGATCCTGCCCGGCGCCATGCCCTGGTCCCACCGCTGGATCGGCAACCCGATCCTCTCGGGGATGCTCCGCCTCCTCTTCCGCACCCGGGTCTC
>DATAHG010000029.1:0-7923 GCA_036263295.1 Thermoanaerobaculia bacterium
TGCTGGCGCCGGCTGCCGAGCCGCTCGCTCGTTTCGTGGAGGGGCTGACGCTCCACGCACCCCGCATCCCCTACGTCTCGAACGTGACCGGCACCTGGATCACCGCCCCGCAGGCCGCCGACCCGCGCTACTGGGCGGAGCACCTGGTGCGGCCGGTGCGCTTCTCGGAAGGCATCGGCGAGCTGTGGCGCGAGCCCGGCCGCGTGCTGCTGGAGATCGGCCCGGGAGGCAGTCTCGCCACCCTGGCGCTCCAGCATCCGGCGGCGGGGGAGGGGAGCGATCCGGTCGCGGTCGCGACATTGCGCTCGGCCTACGAGCGCCGGTCCGACCAGGCCTTCCTGCTCGGCACGTTCGGCAAGCTCTGGCTCGCCGGGGTCCGGGTGAGCTGGCGCGGCCTCTACGCCGGAGAACGACGGCGGCGCGTCGAGCTGCCGGCCTATCCGTTCGAGCGCCAGCGATATTGGATCGAAGCGGCGGCGGGGGAGGCCCTGGAGGTATCCGGCGCCGCCGTCGTGCCGGGTCTGTACGCGCCAGCCTGGAGCCGCTCGGCGCCGCTCGCGGCGCCCCTGCCGGAAGACCTTGCCGCCGGCCGCTGGCTCGTCTTCACCACGGTCGGCTCCCGCCTGGGCGACGGTCTCGCCGGCCGCCTGCGCGAAGCTGGCGCGAGGGTCGCCATGGTCCTCCCCGGCGAGTGGTTCGAGCAGCGGGCCCAAGGGTCGTACCGGCTGGATCCTCACCGGGCCGGGGACTACGACGCGCTGCTCGGCGCCCTCCTCCAGGAGTGGGGCGCGCCGCCGGACCGCATCCTCCACCTCTGGACCGCGGGGCCGTCCGTCCTCGACGGCGGGGAAGCGGAGCGTTTCCTGGTAGCCCAGGAGCGCGGCTTCTACAGCCTGCTCTTCCTGACCCAGTCGCTCGCCCGCTGGCAGATGGACTCCGGCCGGGCGCCCGAGCCGATCCGCGCCCTGGTGGTCTCGTCCGGCCTGTACCCGGTGACGGGCGCCGACGCCCTGCGCTTCGAGAACGCGCCGCTCGCCGCCCTCTGCCGTTCGTTGTCCCTGGAGATGGACGGCGTGGTCTGCCGGCCGGTGGACGTGACCGGCCGTGCCGACCGCCTGCTCGGCGATCTCCTGGCCGAGGCCCTGGAGGGGAACGGCGCCGCCGACGAGGCCGTGGCCTACCGCAACGGCAGCCGCTGGCTGCGGTCCTACGCCCCGGTGCCGGCGCCCCCCGGCGCCGACAGAGGGGCCGCGCTCCGCCCGGGCGGCGTGCTGGTCCTCGCCGGCCGCCCGGACCCCCTCCTCGCCGACGCCGCGGCTGCGGTGGCCGCCCAGGCCGGCGCAATCCTCGCCCCGGCCGGCTTCGAGACGGAAGAGGAGCTACGCTCCGCGCTCGACCGCATCGAGGCCGCGAGCGGGCCGGTCGAAGGGATCATCGTGGCCGATGTCGCCGGCACCGAGCCGCCGCCGCTGCCCGCCGCCTTCGTCACCCGCGAGACCTCGGAGGCGCTCCTCGCCGGCACCGCACAACGCCTGTCCGCCCTGGCCGCCGCCCTCGCAGGCCGCGAGCCCGCCTTCTGCCTGCTGGTCTCCTCCCTGGCCCCGGCCGTGGCCGAGCCGGGCAAGGCCCTTCAGGGCATCGTCGATTCCCTGGCCGACGCTTTCGCGGGGCGGCCGTTCGCGGCCGGGGAAACCCCCTGGACCGCCGTGAGCTGGGACCGGTCCGAAGAGGTCGAGACCGCGGCCGCGGCCGAGGTCCTGCGCCGGATCCTCACTCAGGCACCGGTGCCGCGGGTCGTGGTCTCCTGGGAAGACCTGGGGCGGCGCATCCGCCGGGCCGCCGAGCCCGGGGCCGCAGAGGGGATGGCCGAAGCCGGCCCGCCGGCCCCCGGCCGCACCGGCATCACCCTGCATGCCCGTCCCAACCTGCGCAATCCTTACGTAGAGCCGGCGACCGACGTCGAGAGATCCCTCGTCGAAATGTGGCAGGGGATCCTCGGCATCGAGAAGATCGGGATCCAGGACAGCTTCTTTGACCTGGGTGGCGACTCCCTGCTCGCCACCCAGGTCTTCAACCGCATCCGCGAAACCTACGAGGTCGACATCCAGCTCGGCAACTTCTTCGAACAGCCGACGGCGGCCGGCCTCGCCGCCTTCATCGACTCCGGCCGTCCCGCCGAAGGCGAAACCGAGGCTGACAAGATGGCCCGGATCATGGACACCCTGGACAGCCTGTCGCCCGAGGACATCGAGCGGATGCTCGCCGAGCGCGGCACCCTGGAGGAGTGAGGCGCGGGATCAGTCTTCCGCCGGATTGAACCAGTTGATCCCACGGAACCGGCTGAACCCCCGGTCGCGGCTCACCAGACGACAGCGCGTCTCGGAGACGATGGCAGCCAGATAGGCGTCATTGACGTCGTCACCGCGCAATTCGAGGCTCTGGCACCAGCGCTCCCAACGGCTGCGAATTCGTTGATTCCAGGGAGCTTCGCGGAACCTCCCGCTGTTTTGTAGAGCCTGGAGGAACGCCAGTGCCTCCTCCAGAGAAGAGGGGGTGCGAAAGATGCGGGGGTGGGTCACGATCCGCAGAAAGGCCACCTCGACCAGCACGGGAAAAGTCACCGGGAAATCGCCGCGCAGGCTCTCTTCGAGCCAGACCCTCAGCGGCTCATGATCTGGATCGTCAGGCCGAAACGCTCCGACCAGGATGTTGGCGTCGAGCAGATCCAAGGGTCAGCTCATGCCTTGCCGATCGCGCTCCAGATCCGCCGCGGCCACAGCCTCCTCGAGACTCGAGAAGGAGGGAAGCAGACCTCCTCCCACACTGGAGACGGGAAGCCGGAAAGACCGGCTCTCGTGCGGCTCTGGAGCGTGGAGATGCTCACGAAGTGCGTCTTCCAGGAGCCGGGTCAAGCTGATCCCCAAGGAGGCCGCCTGCGCCTTGGCCTGCCGGTAAAGCTGGTCGTCAATTCGAAGAGTCGTCTGCATGACAGAAATCTGTCACTGGGAATGGTTTGTGTCAAGGAGGGGAACCTCCGCCCGGGCCCGGGCAACCCTTTCCGGCCCTCCGCGCTGGCCGCCCGATACCGCGCGATGCCACGGGGGAGACAAATCATCGCAATTTACGCATAATTCTGCTCATAAAGAGAGTCGTTCGCCCTTGCGGCGGCTGCCTGGGGGTGGCTGCGCCCGGACGCCTCTCTCCCGAGGAGCCGATCGGACTTGAGCCTGTATTCCAAGCCGCCCCCGGCGGTCGCCGACCTCGACGCCACGCTGCCGTACATCCTGGCGCGGTTCGCCCGCCCCTTGCGGACTGCGCGCCGGCGCTCCCCGATCCTGCCGCCCCGGCTCGACCGCTCGACCGTCGTCGATCTCAGCTCCCTGCCCCTCTGCCGCCAAGCCGCGGAACGCGACCGCCTCCTGGCCGCGCCGGAGGGGCGGTCGTGCGTCACCTACCGCGACCTGATGGAGCGCGCCGGGCGGCTCGCCGACGGGCTGCGCGGCCTCGGGATTCCCCCGGGTGCCGAGGTGGCGGTCTGCCTGCCGCGCACGCTCGACTTGGCGGTCGCCCTGGCGGGCATCTGGCGGGCCGGGGCGGTGGCGCTGCCGCTCCCTCTGAACGGAGCCGGCGAGCGGCCGGAATGGCTGGAGGAGCGGGGTGTGACCGTGGCGGTCACCCGCGAGACCCTCGCCGCCTGGCTGCCCGGCGCGGTCCGCCGCGTCTTCCTGGAGGATGGCGAGATCCGCCTGCCGCTCCCCTGGTCACCCCCGGCCAGTCCGTTGCCGCACGCCTGCGCGGCGGGCTGCGCGGGCGGCCTGAGTGCCGTGGTCTTCCTCGGCAAATTCCTGGAAAGCCTGGAAAAAGAAGGTGCTCCGCGCGATTCGGAGGCTCTGATCCGGCGCTTTGTCCATACACTGGTGTCGCGGGACGGCCTCGCCGGCATCCCGCTCGTTGAGAAGTTAGTCGAGAAGCTGGTGGAAATTCTGGCGCCGGATCCCGGCCCGGACGTCCACCTGAACCCAGAGGGAGAACGGATGACCGGAACGCAGTACACCCGGACGGAACCCTTCGACCGGCCGACCCTCGATCTCTGGCGTGACGGCTGCGAGCGCCTGCTCCGGCAGGCGAGCGCGGATCCCGACCGCCCGCTCCCTGATCTCTCCTTTCTGTCCGACCCCGAGCAGCTCACCCTGGAACTGCTCGGCAGCGCCCTCGGCGACGAGGGCCATACGGGCGGTGGCACAGCGACCGCCCATCCGACCCTGATCGAAATGCAACCCAAGGGGTCTCGCACCCCGTTCTTCTGCGTCCACCCCGTCGGGGGGAGCGTCTCCTGCTACGAAGACCTGGCGCGCTGGATGAAAGAGGACCGCCCCTTCCTCGGCCTTCAGGCCCCCCCCTCCGACGGCCTGCGTGGCCTGCGCAGTCTGGAAGACCTCGCGGCGCAGCACGTGCAGCGCCTGCGCGAGGTCCAGCCCGAAGGGCCCTACCTGCTGGGCGGCTGGTCCATGGGCGGCCTGCTCGCCCTGGAGATGGCGCAGCAGCTCCGCACCGCCGGGCAGCGGGTCGAGCTGCTCTGCCTGCTCGACCCGACGCCGCCGCGGCGCGCCTCCGATCCTCCTCCCCGCGAAGGCGACCTCGCTGTCGGCTTCGCCCGCGACCTCGCAGGCCTCTACGGCGTCCGCCTGCCGGCCGACGCCCTCGAGCTGGCGGGCGAGCCGCCGCGCGACGGCCTGCGCCGCCGCGTCGAGCGCTGGCGCGCCGCCGGCCTCCTGCCCTCCGATCTCACCTTCGACGACCTCTGGGAACGCTTCGAGGTCTACCGCTGGAATGCCGGTTCGGTATACGGTTACACGCCTCGGGCCTATGGTGGCTCGATCGCCCTGTTCGCGGCTCAGCGGCCGGGCGGCAAGGGGGCGGATCTGCCGGCGGCCTGGCGGCCCCTCGCCGCCGCGGCCCTGGAAGTCCACCACGTGCCCGGCGACCACTACACCCTGCTGCGGGAGCCTTGCGTCAAGGCCCTCGCCCACAGCCTGCGGAGCCGCCTGAACCGCACCTGAAGCACTAGAGGGTTTGGACACCCTCTCGATCTGGAGTCGATCCGTTGAGCACCCCCGCGGGGTCCGCCGACCTCGAAGCGAAAAAGCGTCAGCTCCTCGCCCTCCTCATGAAGGAGGAGGGCATCGACCCCCTGCGCTCACCCATCCTGGCGCAGGGGCGCGACCGCGCCTCCTACCCGCTCTCCTTCGAGCAGGAGCGCATCTGGGTCATCGACCAGATCGAGCCTGGCAACACCGCCTACAACCTGCCGGGCGGCCTCCACCTGATCGGTCCGCTGCGGCGCGATGTGCTGGAGCGCGCCTTCACTGAGGTGGTACGGCGTCACTTCGTGCTCCGCACCACCTACGGCGCCGGTCCGGACGGGGCGCCGGTCCAGATCGTCCAGCCGCCGTTCGAGGTGCGGATCCCGGTGGTCGATCTCACCGGGCTGCCGCCGCAGGACCGGGGCCGCGAGCACCGGCGCATCTCGTTCGACGAGGGGAGCCTGCCGTTCGATCTGGCGCGCGGCCCCATCGTGCGCTTCTGCCTGCTCCACATCGGCCGGTCCGGGCCGGCCGGTGACGTTCGCGAGTGGCCGGAGGAGCACATCCTGCTGACCACCGTGCATCACATCGCCTCCGACGGCTGGTCGAACGGCGTGTTGATGCGCGAGCTGATCGAGCTCTATCCGGCCTTCCTGGAAGGCCGCCCGTCCCCTCTCCCGGAGCTGCCGGTCCAGTACGTCGATTTCGCCGTCTGGCAGCGCCAGGCCCTGCGCGGCCCCACCCTGGAAAAGTCCCTGGCGTACTGGCGCCGCCAGCTCGCCGGCAGCCCGGTGCTGGAGCTGCCCGGCGATCGGCCGCGCCCGGCGGTCCAGGGACTCGGCGGCGCCATGGCGGGCGGCAAGCTGCCGCGCGACCTGGTGCCCGGCCTGCGCGAGCTGGCGCGCGCCGAGGGCGCCACCCTGTTCATGCTGATGGCCGCCGCCTACAGCCTCCTGCTGGCGCGCTACAGCGGCCAGGAGGACCTGACCTTCGGCACCCCGGTCGCCAACCGCCCGCGCACCGAGCTGGAGCGGCTGATCGGCTTCTTCGTCAACACCGTCGTGCTCCGCGCCGACCTGGTGGGGGACCCCACCTTCCGCGAGCTGCTCGGGCGGGTCAGGAAGATGGTGCTGGAGTCCTTCGCCCACCAGCAGCTCCCGTTCAGCAAGGTCGTCGAAGCGGTCAACCCGGAGCGCAGCCTCGCCCACACCCCGCTGTTCCAGGTGATGATCGGCCTCGGCAGCGCCGCCACCTACGGCATCGAGACCTGGGACCCCGAGCTGGAGCCGGAGCCCGCCGCCTGGACCCCGCCGCCGGGCCCGCCCGTGCTGGAGTTCCAGAGCGTCGGCGGCGAGCGCGACACGGTGATGTTCGACCTCAACCTGTCGATGGTGGACTCCGGCTGGGCGATCCAGACCACCCTGGAATACAGCACCGACCTGTTCGACCGCCCGACCGCGCTCCGCCTGATGGAGCACTACGCCGAGCTGCTGCGTGGCGCCGTCGCGGACCCCGACCGCCGGATCTCCGCCCTGCCGATGCTGACCGCCGCCGAGCGCGCCCAGATCCGGACGGAGTGGAACGACACCTGGAGAGATCATGCCGGGGACCGGGACCAGACCCTCCACGGTCTGATCGCCGAGCAGGCCGGGCGGACGCCGGACGCGGTCGCCTACGAGGCGCGCGGCGAGTCGCTCACCTACCGGGAGCTGCTGGACCGCGTCCACACCCTCGCCACACGCCTCCGCGCCCTGAGAGTGGGGCCGGAGGTCCGGGTCGGGGTCCGCCTGCCACGCACCCTCGACCTGCCGGTCGCCCTCCTCGCCGTACTGGAAGCCGGCGGCGCCTACGTGCCACTCGATCCGAGCTACCCTGACGAACGCCTACGCTTCCTGGTAGAGGACTCCGGGGCGGCGGTGGTGATCGACGGGAGCTTCTTGAAGTCGGATTCATCCGACGCTGCCCTTGTAGCCCGGGAATTCATTCCCGGGCGGCGGTCCGCGCCCCCTCTTACTGCCGGCGGCGCGCCCCCTCCCTCCCAGGGCGGTGGCGCCCTCTCCCGTGCAGCGGGGGAGGGTCGAGGAAGGGGTCTCGCCTACCTCATCTACACCTCCGGCTCCACCGGCCGCCCCAAGGGCGTCGCCATCGAGCACCGCAGCGCCGTGGCCCTGGCGCGCTGGGCGGCCGAGACCTTCGCGCCGGAAGACCTCGCCACCGTCCTGGCCTCGACCTCGGTCAACTTCGACCTCTCCGTCTTTGAGCTGTTCGTCCCCTTGACGGTCGGCGGCAAAGTGGTCCTGGTGGACGACGCCCTCGCCCTCGCCGAGGCGCCGGTCCCGGGCCTCACCCTGATCAACGCCGTGCCCTCCGCCATGACCGAGCTGGTGCGCGCCCGGGCCCTGCCCACCACCGTGCGCGCCGTCTGCCTGGCCGGCGAGCCGCTCCTGCGGCGCTTGGTCGAGGGGATCCACGCCCTCCTGCCGGATGCCGCAGTCTGGAACCTCTACGGCCCCTCCGAGGACACCACCTATTCGACCTTCGCCCGCGTCCCGGCGGAGTCGGATGCGGCGCCGCCGATCGGGCGGCCGATCGCGGGTACCCGGGTCTACCTGTTCGACCGCTTCGAGCGCGGGGCTCAACTTGTACCGATCGGCGTCCCCGGCGAGCTGTTCCTGGCCGGCGACGGCCTCGCCCGCGGCTACCTCGACCGCCCCGACCTCACCGCCGAGCGCTTCGTTCCCGATCCATTCGGAGGGCGGGGGGAGCGCCTCTACCGCACCGGCGACCTGGCGCGTTGGCGGACCTCCGGCGAGCTGGATTTCCTCGGGCGGATCGACCA